>WFPH01000204.1 GCA_015487645.1 Thermosulfurimonas sp.
AGGGACGTGGACCGTTTCCTGCGCCGCAAGGTGAAACCACTGGAACCGGTCTTCCCGGAAAGGTTCCTCGTCCTCGTCACTCACATGATCTCGGACCCGGAAGTGGAGGATTACGCCCGGGATAAGGGCATAGCCCTCTACTACTCCTACCAGTTCAGGGAGGAGTGAAACTTCGTCCTCAAGTCCGAAGGCGGCCTCGTCCACATCACCAGCGACCCCGACTTGGAATCCGTAAGCATGAGTAACATTAGTAATCTTGCAAGTCATATTGGTCTGTAAGTTTAACTTTCTGATCAGTATTATTATCAGCCTCCACAGCATCCGAGTAGCAGATGGTAGCTACCTGGAGGCACTTCTGCTTACCAGGCCCCTTATCAGGCCTCTTACCGGGCCCCTCATCACCTCTTCCTCTAACAAAAATTTCAACACACTCTCCGGGGCCAAGCTTGTCAGGCCAAAAGGTATTGTTTTGCCATTTACAACTGTCCTGGCACTCACACCCCCAGTAAAGATCTTCACCAGATTGATTATAAACTTCATATCTGGTTCCATTTCCAAGTTGAAAATTGGTTGGAGGATTAATGGTCAAAGATAAGGTCTTGCTCGTCGTATTATTGTCTTGATCACGCACCATAAAGGTTAAAGTAAAAGTATCAGTACCATTAGGTATGCCACTAATGTTAACATGAGAACAATTGCCGCAGGGGGATGAATAATCATCAAGAGAAGCGTTGCAAGTTACGGTTAAATTGGCACTATTTAGATAGCTTGAGCCATTTACACACCATTCATATATACCTCCAGGAAAAGGCACCCCTCCTTCCGCGTAAACCGTGGCATTGTAAGATGATCCCACGAATCCGTAGGGAAGCTCGTTGTTAAGGATGCGTAATCTCTCCTCGGCATATTCGCACTTTAGCTTGGCCTTCAGCTCGTTGAGGGTCACGTAGCGGACGAGGTCGTCGTAGGCCCTCCCCGGCACGTGGATTTCTACGGTGTCGTTTCCTATGTCGGTCTGGAGCCTGTGGTCCGGCCCCTTGCTTATAAGAACAAAGGCGATATTCTCGTGGGTGGCGTTGTTGTCCATCTCGTCTACTACCTTAAGGGAAGTGGTGCGTCTCGCACAGGCGTCACAATAGGAGTTATAATTAGCTATTTCATCCGCTACCAGGCAGAGGAAGTCCTCCCGCCAGGCGTCGGTGCGATTGCGGAGGACGGAAAGATTACAGTATCCGAAAGCGGTGGAGGCGTTATCCGTGGCCGGAATGCATCCCCTGAACCCCCCTATGAGGGCCTCCACATTGGCGTCAAGCCGTTCCCGGGTCTGGTTGTAATGGACCCTCTTCACCAGAAGCCCTATTAGGCCTGCCCCCATACCCACCAGGAGGCCTATGAGCACCAAAACGATGGCCAGTTCGATGAGGGTGAAACCGCGCCGATGACGCATCCTTACAACTCCTCGATATAGTCCGGATAGGTGTAGACCTCTATGCCCAGAGCCTCGGCCACCGGCAGGGCCTCCGGGGCCACCATGGGGGATACGATGATCTTCCTTTTCACCCGGCGGCCCTCCAGCTTTTCGAAAAATTTTACCTTGCGGTCGAAGGTGTAGAGGTCGGACTTGCTCATGGAGGACTTGATCTCCGCCGCGATCACTTCTCCGTCGCGGATGATGAGGTCAAGCTCTATCTGATCCGGCCGGCCGAAGACCTCGCCCTCCTCGTCTTTGGCCAGATAACGCTCCACCTTCACCGGAAAACTTTCTTCGAGGATGCCCTTTATGGCCTCTCTGAAAGAACTTTCCGCCCGAAGCCCCCAGCGGGCCCCTAACGCCCCAACTCCCACGTCATACATCCGGTGGAGCCTCTTTATTTCCTCTCCAAGCTCCCGCCACCGCTCCTCGCTTTCTTCGCGCAGCCGCTTTATCTCCTCCAGGGATTTCTGCCACCGGCGGTCGCTCTCCTCCTTAAGTTCCCGCCATCTGCGTTCGCTCTCCTCCTTGAACTTGAGATATTCCCGCCACCGCTCCTCGCTTTCCTCCCGGAGCCGCCGCATCTCCTCCTGGAACTCTTCCCGCATGGACTTGAGCTCCGCCAGCATCTTTTCGAACCGGTCCTCGGTCTCCCTGCGCCCGGCAAACCGCTCCCGACCCACCTCGGAAATCACCCGCTCAAGAAAGGCCCGTATCTCAGGATCGGTCCGCACCAAGCGCGGAACCTCCCGGAAAATGATCTTCCGCACCTCTTCCGGGCTAAGAGAATCCAGAATCTCGGCCATCGTGTAAAGAGACCTCTGAAACTATCCCCCTCCCTTCGGGAGGGGATAGGGGAGGGGAAGAAAAACCTTAAAATTCCCCCTCCCAAACTCTCCCCACAGGGGGAGGGTGAACTTTTCTAAAGGTCTTCAATTTAATTTTAGGTTTATTAGGCCTTATCTGTCAAATTTTCGGGAAGGGAAAGCCCTTCCTTTTCCGCAAGGGCCCGCACGTAGTGCCAATCTCCGTTTCGGATCCACTCCGGAATGGGGGCCAGGGCAAGGCGGGTGAAGACGGCCCGGCGTTCCCCCTCGGGAAGCCCTCGAGAGAGTATCTCCTTTCGCCAGCGGGCCATAAGTTCCAAATATACTTCCCACTCCGGCCCGAACTCCTCTTCAAGCCTTTCACGGATCCTCCTTGCCGTGGCGGGGCTTGCCCCCGAGGTGGAGATGGCCAGTTGCAACCGCCCTCGCCGCACCACCGAGGGCACGATGAAGGAGCAGAGTTCCGGTCGATCCACCACGTTGCAAAAGATTCCGTTCTTTTCCGCCTCGGAGAAGACAGCCTTTTGAACTTCTGGATCATCAGTTGCGGCCACACAGAGCCAGGCCCCGGAAAGGTCTCCCTCCCGGTAAGGGCGCTTTTCGAGCTCAACGAGGCCCTCTTTGGCCCACCTTTCTATGCATAGCGTAACCTCCGGAGCAATGACCCGTACCCGGGCCCCGGCGGAAAGAAGGGTTTCCACCTTCCTTTCCGCCACCTCTCCGCCCCCCACCACCACGCAGAGCCTCCCAGAAAGATTCAAAAACACTGGATAATATCTCATGTTCCCTATCATACTTCTTGAACCCCTCCGCATACAAGGGGTATGATTTTCACCCCCTTCCCACAGGAGGGAGGGGAAGTTTTGCAAGGGTGGCGAAAACCGGGTTAATGTTTGGAAAAAGTGTATGAGACTGATTGATCCCGCGCCTTACATAGAGCACACGCTTCTTAAGCCCACGGCTAAGGCCGAGGACATAGAAAGGCTCTGTGCGGAAGCGCTGGAGTTCAGTATGGCCGGGGTGTGCGTGCCTCCGGTTTTTGTGCCGATGGCCCGCAGGCTTCTTTCCGGAAGTGGGGTACGGGTGGTCACGGTGGTGGGTTTTCCCCTGGGGTTTGAACCGGTGGAAATCAAGGTGGCCCAGGCCGAACTCTACACTGACCTCGGGGCCGAGGAACTGGACATGGTGTTGAATCTTACCCTTCTTAAGTCCGGAGAGCTTAAGGAGGTCCTCTCCGAGATTGAGGAGGTGGTGCGGGCCGCGGAACCCGCTCCGGTGAAGGTGATCCTTGAGTGCGTCTATCTTACCGAGGCCGAAAAGAAGGAGCTTTCCCGCCGGATTCCCGAGACCGGTGCGGCCTATCTTAAGACCGCCACTGGTTTCGGCCCCGGGGGAGCTACGCTTGAGGATGTGAGGCTTCTTAAGGAGGCCTCCGGAGGGCGCATCCGGATCAAGGCCGCAGGTGGCATACGCACCTTAGAACAATGCTTAGCCTTTATTCGCGCGGGGGCCGAGCGCATCGGGACCAGCTCCGGGGCGGATATCGTGAGCGAATACTTGGCCCTCTCCCAGGGCGAGGCCCTTCCGGAGGTAGAGGTCTTCGTGGACGGGGCCTGTCTCGGGAATCCCGGACCCGGAGGATTTGCGGCCATCCTTAAGGCCCGGGGCCAGGAAAAGGTTATTACCGGTGGCGAGCCCCAGACCACCAACAATCGTATGGAACTTCGCGCGGCCATAGAGGCCCTGCGGGCCCTAAAGTGCCCCTGCCAGGTGAAGATCCACACCGACTCCCGCTACCTTATTCAGGGGGCCACGGAATGGCTTCCACGGTGGAAAAAGAACGAGTTTCGGACCGCGGATAAAAAACCAGTCAAAAACCGCGACCTCTGGGAGGAACTTTCCCGTCTTATGAGAACTCACCGGGTGGAGTGGATTTGGGTTGAGGGCCACGCGGGACATCCGGAAAATGAACGCTGCGACCGCCTGGCCCGCAAGGAGGCCGAGAAGTGGAAAAGATCCTCGTAGGAATAACCGGAGCCAGCGGGGCGCCCTATGCCGTGGCCTTTCTTGAACTTTTGCGAGAGCTCGGGGTCTCCACGGAGGTGGTGATCACTGATCCCGGGGTAGAGGTCCTGCGGCACGAAACCAGACTCGGTCTGGAGGATCTTTCCCGGCTAACCGGGAGACTCTACCGGGAGGATGAAATCTCTGCCCCCCCGGCCAGTGGTTCGGCCCTTTACCGGGCCATGGTGGTAATTCCTTGCAGCATGGGAACCCTTTCGGCCATAGCCCATGGGGCGGCCCGGAATCTGCTGCAGCGGGCTGCCGATGTTATGCTTAAGGAACGCCGGCCCCTGGTGCTCGCCGTACGAGAAGCTCCGTTTAGCCTTATTCACCTGCGCAATATGCTCGCGGTGGCCGAAGCTGGAGCCGTGATTTATCCGGCCATGCCAGCCTTTTATCACAACCCCCGGGATCTCGATGATATGGTAAGATTCTTCGTTAAACGGCTTGCCGAGTTTCTGGGCTTGAGAGTAAAGGATCTTCCGCGCTGGAATGGTTTATAATCAAGCAAACCGAGAGCGCGAGAAATTGATTTTAAAGAGGCTGAGGCCTGAAAAACTGCTTAGGAAAGAAGCAGGTGCTTAGAAAGATCCGACTTTTACTGGAGATGATCAAGTTTGAGCACACCATCTTTGCCCTGCCCTTCGCCTATGCTGGGGCGGTGCTGGCGGCCAAAGGATTTCCGGATCCGAAGACCGCCCTTCTCATCCTGGGCTGCATGGTGGGAGCACGCACCGCGGCCATGACCTTTAACCGCCTGGCGGACCTCCCTTTTGATGCCGAAAATCCCCGCACCCGCAACCGGCACCTAGTGGTGGGGCTAGTTCGCCCCGGTGAGGCCTGGGCCTTATTCTTTGTGGCCTCCTTCGTCTACTTCCTCTGCGCTGCAGGCCTCAACCCCCTTACACTCAAGCTCTCCCCCATCGCCTATATGGTCATCCTGATTTACTCTTACACCAAACGTTTCACCTGGCTGTGTCACGTTTTTCTTGGATTGGCTCTGGCCCTGGCTCCCCTGGGGGGCTACGTGGCCGTTAAGGGAAACTTCGCGGAAGAGGGCATCTTCGTTTTGGCTTTGGGGGTTATCTTCTGGGTGGCGGGTTTCGATGTCCTTTATGCTTGTATGGATGAAGAGTTTGACCGTCGGGCTGGACTCCATTCCATTCCGGCCCGTTTCGGACGCCGCCGGGCCTTTCGCCTCTCGGCGTTCTTTCACGCCCTGGCCTTTCTTCTGTTTGCGGCCGCTGGATATCTTTTCGCCCTCTCTTATCTATATTACGCGGCTCTTTTGCTAACCGGAATTCTTTTCGTGGCCCAGAGGGTTACCGTAAACCCGAAGGATCTTTCCGGGCTCGACATGGCTTTTTTCACCTTTAACGGAGCCATAAGCGTGGTAATATTCCTGGGAGTGTTGTTAGACTATCTAATTTAGGCGGAAGGAGTGGTTTCTCTATGGAGCGTATTCCTTTTACGCCCGAGGGTTTCCAGCGCCTAAAGGCCGAGCTCGAACGCTTGAAGACTGTGGAGAGAAGGGATGTGGTCAAGGCCATTGAGGAAGCCCGGGCCCACGGTGACATTTCGGAGAATGCCGAGTACGAGGCCGCTAAGGAAAGACAAGCCCATATCGAGGGCCGGATCCAGGAACTTTCGGATCGGTTGAGCCGAGCCGAAGTGATCGAACCTCCCAAGGAACCCCCGGAGAAAGTGCAGTTTGGGGTGCGGGTGAAGCTTCTCGACCTGGACACCGATGAAGAAGTGGTTTATCGCCTGGTGGGGCCGTATGAATCGGATGTGGAGCGGGGGCTCATCTCGGTAACTTCTCCGCTGGGGCGAGCCCTCATCGGGAAAGAAGTGGGAGACGAGATCGAGGTGCGGACGCCTTCAGGGGTGCGCCATTTCGAGATTCTTGAGATCGAGGTCTGATGCTAGCGGAGACTGAACGCCGTCTCCTGGATCGTCTTCAGCAGGGTTTACCTCTAGAGCCGCGGCCCTTTGCCCGCCTGGCCGAGGAACTGGGGCTTACAGAGTCTCAGGTGCTTGAGATCCTGCGTTTTCTTAAGGAACAAGGTGTTTTGCGGCATTTGGGAGCCAGCCCGGATTCCCATCGGCTAGGTTTTGTGACCACCCTGGCCGCTGTGGCGGTGCCTGGGGAGAAGACGGAAGAAGCCGCCTGGAAAATTGCGGCTCGTCCGGAGGTTACTCATTGCTATATCCGGCGTCACCGGATGAATATCTGGTTCACGCTCGTGGCCCGAGATTTCGACGAGGTGGAGCGCATACTGGAGGGAATTTCCCATGAACTTGGCGTAGAGGTGCGACACTTCCCAGCTGAAAGGCTATTCAAGCTCCGGGCCACCTTTAGGCTTGAATCTTACTCAAAAACGTAGAATTCTACGAGACCTTTGAATAACATTCCCCTCCCTTTGGGAGCAGGGGAAGTTTTTTCCCACTCAGCCTTCCCCAGAGGGGGAGGACAAGTTTTGCAAAGCTCTCATCTAAGAAAGCTCTTTTGCTTAGATAGAAGTAGGAGGACTTAGAAAGGCCCTCTTGCATCCTTTATCCTTAAAACTTATAGTTATGGCAGCCCGTTTTTTCTCGGGAGAGGCTACCTCTCTGAGGCGGGTTCACAACTCGGCTTGATTTCAGCAAAATTTGAGAAGGAGGGGAGGTTATGGCGGAGAAGAAGGTCAGACTTGCCATTGTGGGCGTCGGAAACTGTGCCAGCTCTCTCATCCAGGGCATCTATTACTACAAGGAGAAAGGCCTCGAGGCCATCAAGGGTGTGATGTTTCCGGAGATCGGTGGTTATCATCCTTGGGACGTGGAGGTAGTGGCGGCCTGGGACGTGGACGCCCGCAAGGTGGGCAAGGACGTGGCCGAAGCCATCTTCTCTCCTCCTAACTGCACCACGGTTTTTTACCCGGATGTTCCCAAGACCGGGGTTAAGGTGCGGCGGGGTAAAACCCTTGACGGCTGCGCCGGGCACATGAAGGATTACCCCGAGGGGCGGACCTTCGTGCTCTCGGAGGAGAAGGAAGACGAACTCGAAGATGTAGTGGCGGTCCTCAAGGACACCGGGGCGGATGTTCTCATTAATTATGTGCCCGTGGGTTCGGAGGAAGCGGCCCGCTTCTATGCCGAGGCCTGCCTCAGAGCCGGGGTGGCCTTTGTGAACGCCATGCCCACCTTTATCGTCTCGGACAAAGAGTGGGGAGAACGCTTCACCAAGGAGGGCATTCCCGCGGTGGGCGATGACATCAAGAGTCAGGTAGGAGCCACCATTGTGCACCGGACGCTCGCTCAGCTCATGATTGACCGGGGGGTGCCCATCAAGCGCACTTATCAGCTCAATTTCGGAGGTAACACCGACTTCCTCAACATGCTCGCCCGCGAGCGCCTCAAGACCAAGAAGGTTTCGAAGACCGAGGCGGTTTCTAGCCTCATTCCCTACGATATAGGGAGTGAAAACATCCACATTGGACCCTCGGACTACGTGCCCTGGCTCAAGGACAACAAGATCGCCTATATCCGGCTCGAGGGTGAACTTTTCGGTGGGGTGCCCATGTATATCGAGCTCAAGCTCAGCGTGGAAGACTCGCCCAACTCCGCGGGCTCGGCCATGGATGCCATCCGTTGTGCGAAGCTCGCCAAGGATCGGGGGATCGGCGGGCCGCTCATTTCCATCTCGGCCTACACCATGAAGCATCCCCCGGAGCAATATCCGGATTGGAAGGCCCGTCAGATGACCTTGGAGTTTATCGAGGGTAAACGTGAACGATAATCCGGAGATCCGTACTTTTAGCGATCTTTTACGGATACTCCGGAGCCGTCCGGAGTGGTTGGATGAGTTGCGTTCTGTACTTCTTACCGCGGACCTCTTGGAGCTCCCCCGTAAATTTGAGGAATTTATAAGACATCGGTATCCGGAATTAGAGAGGCGTATGGGAGCGCAGGAGGTCCGCCTGTCTCGTATAGAACGAGATGTAGACCAGCTTAAGAATGATGTAGATCAGCTAAAGAAAGACGTAGACCAACTCAAGAAGGATGTAGAGCAACTTAAGAAAGACGTAGAACAGCTAAAAAAAGATGTCGCCAGGCTTAAGGGCGACAATTTCGAGCGTAAGGTCAGGGAAAAGGCCCCCTCTTATTTCGGGCGGGTCCTTCTCCGCTGTCGGGTGATCTCGGCCGAGGATCTCGCCGATCTGGTGGACGAGGCCTTTGAAGAAGGACGAATTACGGAGGAGGAAAGACTGGAGGTTTTGCGCCTGGACGTTCTGGTGAAAGGTAAGCTTAAGGAGTCTAAAAAAGAAGCCTGTCTGGCCGCGGAGGTTTCGCTTACGGTGGACGTGGAAGATGTGGAACGGGCAGCCAGAAGGGCCGAAGTCTTGAACCGTTTAATGGATTGCCCGGTGTTACCGGTAGTTATAGGTGAAAGGGTTGCCGAAAGGGCCTGTCAGAAGGCTGAAGATTTGAAAGTAATCGTAGTTTGAAGTTCTTAAAGGAGGCTTGCGGTGTTCGAGTTCTCTCACCGTCTCCAGAAACTTCCGCCCTATCTTTTCGTGGAATTAGATCGGCTCAAGGTTGAGGCCAAGGCCCGGGGTATGGATGTGATTGACCTCGGGGTGGGGGACCCGGATCTGCCCACCCCGCTCCATATCGTGGAGGCCGGCAAGCGCGCGCTCGAAAAACCCGAGAACCATCATTACCCTTCAAGTGTGGGGATGCTGGCCTTTCGGGAGGCGGCTGCGGAGTGGTTCAAACGCCGTTTCGGAGTAGAACTCGATCCCGCCACCGAGGTGGTAACCCTGATCGGTTCCAAGGAAGCCATCGCCCACTTTCCCCTGGCCTTCGTGAATCCCGGGGACGTAGTTCTGGTGCCCACCCCGGCCTATCCGGTCTATCACATCGGAACTCTATTTGCTGGGGGAGAGACCTACTATCTTCCGCTTACCGCGGAAAACGACTTCAAGCCCGATCTTTCGGCTATTCCCGGAGAGATCCTTTCCCGGGCGAAGATCCTTTGGATCAACTATCCCAACAACCCCACCACCGCGGTGGTCACCAAGGAGTGGTTCGCCGAGGTGGTGGCCTTTGCTAAAGAGCATAACCTCATTGTGGCCCACGATGCGGCTTACACCGAGCTTTACTTCGACGACTATGTACCCCCGAGCATCCTGGAGGTGTCCGGAGCCAAAGAGGTGGCTATCGAGTTTCACAGTCTTTCCAAGACCTACTGCATGACCGGTTGGCGGATTGGTTTTGCGGTGGGCAACCCGGAGCTGGTCAAGGGGCTTACCACGGTCAAGAACAACGTGGACTCCGGATGTTTCCAGGCCGTACAGGAGGCTGGCATAGCGGCTCTTACCGGCCCACAGGATTGTGTGGAGGAACACCGGCGCATCTTCGACGAACGCCGACGGGTGATGCTTGAGGGTCTCCAGAAACTGGGTTTTGAGGTGCACCCGCCCAAGGCCACTTTTTACCTTTGGGTCAAGGTGCCTGAGGGGTATTCTTCGGCGGATTTCTGTGCCCGTTTGATCAAGGAAGCAGGCATCGTGGTCACTCCCGGAAACGGTTTCGGGGATCCTGGAGAAGGGTATTTCCGTATAGCTCTTACGGTGGGTAAAGAACGACTTGAGGAGGCCCTGGGACGCCTGGCGTCCTTAAACCTTTAATTACGGCTTACCTCGGCCTGGGGTCCAACTTGGGAGACCGGGCCGAGAATTTGCGCTGCGCCCTCACCTCTCTTCTTGAAATCCCCGGAGTCTTCCTCCGGGAGGTCTCAGCAGTATATCTCACCGAGCCGGTAGGCTTTTCTTCCGAAAACTGGTTTTACAACCTGGTAGTGGCCGTGGAAACGGCCCTTTCGCCTTGGGAGCTGGTAGCCCGGGGACTTGAGATCGAGCTTGGTCTCGGACGGGTACGGGAGGGCGGCCTATCCGACCGGGTGGTGGACATTGATCTCCTTCTTTATGGGGAGTCGGTGCTCCAGGGCCGCTGGGTCCAGGTGCCGCATCCCAGACTCCACGAGAGGGCTTTCGTGCTGGCTCCGCTTTGCGAGCTTGCTCCGGATCTCAGACATCCGACCCTTGGCCGGACGATGTGCGAGCTCCTGCGCGAGCTCTCCCCCGGGCCAGAAGTGCGCCGCCTGGGAAGACTTTCTCTCCCGATTGCCGGCTTCGAGTAGCACCGGTAAATTGTTTGGGGAGATGATCCGGTTAATTCTGCTTTTGATATTGATTTTTTTGGTCCTCTGGGCGGCCAAAGGGTTGCTACAGGATCTCAAGAGCCTTTTGGGAGGCCGTAAGGAGGAGGAGGAGGAGGAAAGGATTACTCCCCTTTCCGACGAGCTGGTCAAGGACCCGGTATGCGGGGTTTACTGCCCCAAAGGCTCGTCCTATAAATTGAAATATAAAGACCGGGTTTTTTATTTCTGTAGCCCCCAATGCCGAGAAAAGTTCTTAAAAGAACAAGTTTCATCCTGATTCTTTTTGCCCTCGCTTTTCCGGTCCGGGCAGACATCTATCGATATGTGGACGAAAATGGACGGGTTTATTTTACCAACGTTCCTCTGGGGCCGGGCTGGAAGATTTATCTGCGTACACCGAAAAGAAAAAAACTTCACCGGAGAGGATGGGATAGTCTTTTTGAAGAGGTGGCCCGGGCCGAGGGGCTGGATCCGGCGCTTCTCAAAGCCGTGGCCAGGGTGGAGTCTGGGTTCAACCCCCGGGCGGTTTCCCCTAAAGGGGCCTTGGGCATGATGCAACTTATGCCGGAGACCGCCAGGATGGTGGGGGTGAGAGATCCCTTTGATCCTCGGGAAAATCTTTACGGGGCAGCCCGTTTTCTGAAAAGACTCCTTATGGAGTTCGGCGATCTTAGTCTGGCTTTGGCCGCTTATCACGCGGGCCCAGAGGTCGTGAGACGTTTCCGAGGGCTTCCCCCTTATCCCGAAACCCGGCGTTATGTGAAGCTGGTCTTGCGGTATTACCGCCTGTATCGTTATCGTTCGGGGCTCTGAGGTCGATTTCTGCGGTCGCCGGATCGATTTTTCTATGTTATGGTGGGAGAGTCATTCTTAGGCGAGAAGGAGGTTAAGTATGCCCAGGTGGAATCCGGACAAGAGGCTCCTTGAACATGTGCACACCAGGTTCTGGCAGCCGGAACTCAAGGACGTTTCCGAGCCCAATCTCATGAAGGAAATCTTCCCCTATACGGATGTACCCTATATCGAGTTCGATCACCGTTATGTGCCTCCAACCCCGGCCCGGGATATCTGGATCACCGATACCACCTTCCGCGATGGCCAGCAAGCCCGTCCTCCCTATACCGTTCAGCAGATCGTAGATCTTTACAAGCTCATGCATCGGCTGGGGGGGCCAAACGGGGTCATTCGCCAGAGCGAGTTTTTCCTTTACACCCAAAAAGACCGGGAGGCCGTGGAGAAGTGTCTCGAACTCGGTTACCGTTATCCAGAGGTCACGGGCTGGATCCGGGCCAAGGCCGAGGATCTCAAGCTGGTTAAAGAAATGGGTCTCAAGGAAACCGGGATCCTCACCTCTTGCTCGGATTACCACATCTTTCTCAAGCTTAAGAAGACCCGCCGCGAGGCCCTGGAAGGATACCTGGCCATCGTCAAGGAGGCGCTTTCGCTGGGGATCGTGCCCCGGTGCCATTTCGAGGATGTGACCCGGGCCGACATCTACGGTTTCGTGGTTCCCTTTGCCGTGGAACTTATGAAGCTCAGGGAGGAGTCCGGCATTGATGTCAAGATCCGGCTCTGCGACACCCTGGGGCTTGGGGTTCCTTTCCCGGAAGCGGCCCTTCCCCGGAGCGTGCCCAAACTGGTGCGGGTCCTCATCGAGGAGGCCGGAGTGCCGGGCGAGCTTCTGGAATGGCACGGCCACAACGACTTCTATAAGGTGGTCATCAACGCTACGGCAGCCTGGCTTTACGGGTGCGCGGCCGTGAACTGTGCCCTTCTGGGATTCGGGGAACGCACGGGTAACACCCCCCTTGAGGCCATGATCTTCGAGTACATTGCGCTGCGCGGCACCCACAACGGAGTGGACACCACAGTCATCACGGATATCGCGGATTATTACCGGGAGGTTCTGGGAGAAAAGATCCCGGCCAATCAACCCTTCGTGGGCTCGGAATTCAATGCCACCCGGGCCGGGATTCACATCGACGGTCTCCTCAAGAACGAGGAGATCTACAACCCCTTCGACACCAAGAAGCTGCTCAAACGGCCCATTGGGATCATCATCACCGACAAGAGCGGCACTGCCGGTATCGCCTACTGGATAAACACTCACTTCCACCTCAAGGGCGATCAGCAAATCGACAAGCGTCACCCCGGCGTGGCCAAGATTTACAAGCATATCATCAAGCAGTACGAGGCCGGGAGGATCACCTCCATCTCGAACGAGGAAATGATGCAGCTCGTGCGGAAGTACATCCCCGAGCTCTTTGTTTCGGATCTCGACCGCATGAAGGCCCGTGCCGAAAAGCTCCTTACCAGTCTAGCCGAAGAGCTGGCCGAAAGGCCCGAGATCCGCTCCATGGATCCGGAGAAGATCGTGCCGGTCCTGCGGGAGTTTCTGGAGGAGCACCCCTACATCCAGTTCATCTATGTGGTTAACAGCGAAGGCCGGCGTATAACTCCCCTCATCACGCACGTGGAAGACCGGGGGCGCTATGAACATCTCCTCAAGGATGAGGATTACTCCGACCGTCCGTGGTTCCTAGAGCCCTTCAAGACTGGCCGGGTCTACGTCTCGGATTTCTACTCTTCCAAGGTTACAGGGGCGCTCTGCCTTACGGTTTCGGCCCCGATTCGGGACCGTTACGAGGAGATTGTAGGCATACTCGGTATGGACATTCGCTTTAAAGAGCTTCTCAAGATGGAGGAGGAGGACGAAGAAGAGAATCCTTGACCTGGTCGCGGGAAAGCGCCACCGTCTGCCCGAAGGACGCTTCACCAATCCGTGGCTGGAGGGTGAAGGCCCGGCCCTCATTGAGATCCTCAAGTGGAAGGTCACCCGGTTCCTAGAGAACCGGGTGACGAAGACCTTTCCCATCCGGGTCGAACACCCCGAGCCCGAGGCCCTGAGTGAGGGGGACCTCCTTTGTTTTCTGGGGCACAACACGGTATTCCTGCGCCTAGCGGGCAAGATTCTCCTTTTTGACCCCATTTTAGGAGCCATCGGAGGGGTGGTGCGCCGTCGGACCCCGCCTCCCTTATCCCCGGAGAAGCTTCCCCGGGCGGACCTGATCCTGATCTCCCACGCTCATCTGGATCACCTGGATCGCTTGACCCTCAAAAAGCTGGCCGGGGGCTTTATCCTGGTGGCCGGCTCAGGCACCAGGAAGTACCTCGAGGGCGAGGCCTTGGTAGAACTCGATTGGCTGGAAGAGGTCTCCTTGGCGGGCCTAAGGGTCCTGGCCCTGCCTTTACAGCATTGGGCCCAGCGGGGACTTTTCGACTATAACCGTAGTCTCTGGGTGGGCTATCTGGTGGAAATAGGGGGGCTCCGACTCTTTTACGGAGGGGATACGGGGTATTTCGAGGGCTTCCGGGAAATAGGAGCGGAGTTCGGCCCGTTTGATCTGGCCCTTTTGCCCTGTGGAGCTTACGAGCCACGGAGTCTCATGGCCCCTTTCCATATGAGTCCGGAGGAGGCCGTACAGGCGGCTCTGGATCTGAGAGCGAAGCTGGCCGTACCCATTCACTGGGGAGCCTATCTCCTGGGGGATGAGCCTCCGGAAGAGCCGCCCCAACGTTTCGCCGAGGAAGCCAGGAGGAGGGGCCTTAAAGTCCGGGTGCTCTATCCCGGGGAGATCTTCAGGCTCGATCGTTTTTGATGAAGAACTTGTATTCCCATAGCGGTAGCTCCCTGTCCGGGGAGACGGTCAGCTCAAAGCCATAACGGCTTTCGATTTCTCCCAGGTAATCCATCTCCTCGGCCAGGAATTCGGCCATTTCTGGGTGGAGTCGGATCTCGACTACCTTGCCCCGAATGTGAGGCCCCATGCGTTCTAGCCGACGGAAGATTTCGTAACCGATGGTCCGGCGGCTTTTGAGTCGCCCTTCGCCTCCACAGTGGGGGCACTTTTCGAGGAAGACCTCGTAAAGGGATTCCCGCCGCCGCTCACGGGTCATTTCCAGGAGGCCGAAGTCGGAAATGGGTTTGACGGCCGTCTTGGCCCGGTCGCGTTTGAGGGCCTCCTTGAGCGTCTGGTAAACCTCCTCCCGGTGCCCCGGGTCCTCCATGTCGATGAAGTCGATTACGATGAGGCCCCCGATGTTGCGCAACCGGAGCTGGTAGGCGATCTCGCGGGCGGCTTCGAGATTTGTCTTGAAGACGGTCTCCTCCAGGTCCTTTTTACCCACAAAGCGCCCGGTGTTAACATCAATGGCCGTGAAGGCCTCACAGGGTTCGATCACGATGAAACCTCCGGACTTCAGCCAGACCCGCGGAGAGAGGAGACGTTTGGGGTCCACCTCGAGGCCATAAGTCTCAAAGAGGTCACGGGGTCCCTCGTGGAGTTTTACGCAGCCTTTGAGATGCGGAGCCGCTCGGGAGAGAAATTCTAGGATCTTCTGGTATTCTTCCCGATTGTCGATGACCACCGAGGAGACCTCCCGGGTAAGGAGATCCCTTACGGCCCGCAGACTGGCCTCGAGTTCTTCGTAGACCAGGGCCGGGGCCTTCGCCCTTTCGGCCCGGCTGGAGATCTCTTCCCAGAGAGAGAGCAGGAACTCCATCTCCGGCCGGATCTCCTCCGCCGAAGCCCCTTCAGCCGCTGTCCGCACGATCCAGCCCGTGCCCTCGGGACGACACTCCTCAACAATTTTCCGCAAGCGTTCCCGCTCGGCTTCATCCTTAATTTTCCGGGAGATGCCGATATGACTCATGTAAGGCAGGTAGACCAGATAGTGTCCTGGCAGGGTAATATTGGTGGAGAGCCTGGCCCCTTTGGAGCCCACGGGCTCTTTGATGACCTGAACCAGGATCTCCTGCCCCTCCCGGAGAACTTCACAGAGGGCCTTCTCCGAAACGAAGACCGACTCTCCCAGAAGCTCCTCTCCCTCGAGAATGGGCAGGAAATCTCCTCCGTAAAGGAAGGCCGTGCGGGAAAGCCCCACGTCCACGAAGGCGGCCTTCATGCCCGGGAGTACCCGGACCACGCGCCCCTTGTAAATGTTGCCCACTACGCCTTTTTCCTTGGGGCGCTCCACATAGAATTCGACCAGCTGGCTTTCCTCGATCAGGGCGACCCTGGTCTCGTAAGGGGCGTAGTTGATGAGAAGCTCAGCCAATTACTCCTCTACCTTCCTCCAGTTTCTCATAAAGCCAAAAATGGTAAAGCCAATGGCTGTAATAGCCAGGATAAAAAAACTATCAAAAGCGGATCACGAAGTTGATCCAATTTTTCCTCCGGCCAAATGATTATAACGAGACCTTGGCATAATTCGATTCCCCTCCCTTTGGGAGGGGCTAGGGGAGGGTTTTTGCCCCCACCCAGCCCCCAGAGGGGGAGGAGCCTGAGTCCCCTCCCTCTGGGAGGGGTTAGGGAAGGGAGAAAACAACAAATTTTAATTCCCTCCCTGCTTCCTCGAGAGGGGGAGAGGAAATTTTGCAAAGATCTCTTCATAATTTTTCTATAAACCGCTCAATGAGGCGCGTCAAACGAGCTTCGGCGGCCTGGGCCTGGGCGATGACCTCTTCCAGCAAGATGGGCTGAAAGTTGTCCGGATCGTTCACGTTGGCGATCACCGAGACCCCCAGGACTTCCATTCCCGCGTGTACGGCCACGATGACCTCCGGCACGGTGGACATACCTACGGCATCGGCTCCGATGAGGCGCAGGAAGCGGGTTTCAGCCGGGGTCTCAAGACTCGGACCGGGGACGGCCACGTAAACGCCTTCCCGGATCTCTTCTTCGAGCTCGCGTGCGGCTTCCAGGAAGAGCTTGCGAAGGCGGGCGCTATAAGCCTGGGAAAGGTCCGGGAAACGCGGCCCCCAGTCCTCCCGGTTGGGACCACGTAGGGGATTGTCCGGGATGAGATTGATGTGATCCCGAATGAGCATGAGGTCTCCGGGGCGGAACTCCAGGTTTAGGCCTCCGGCAGCGTTCGAGACGATAAGGATCCTGGCCCCGAGAAGGCTCATGACCCGAAGAGGCAGAGTGATCTCCCTAGTAGAATAGCCTTCGTAATAGTGAAAACGTCCCCGAAAGGCCGCCACCCTTTGACCCGAAAGCTCTCCCACCAGTAGTTCTCCGGCGTGGCTCTCGACTGTGGAGATCGGAAAATGGGGAATCTCCCGGTAGGGAATCACGACTTCGGCTTTTATCCGTTCGCCGAGACCCGAAAGCCCTGTTCCCAGGACGATGAGGATCTCTGGTACGAAGGGGAGAGCCTCCTCCAGAAACTGGCGGGCCTCTTCCACTTTTTCGAAGTAGTTTTCAGCCATCTTGACCTCCGGCGAGGGATTTCAGGGCTTGAATGGCCTGTGGGGTTATAGTGCGAAGATGGAGATCCCTCTGCGGGAATGGAATTTCGATCCCGGCTTCAAGAAGAGCCCGGTGAATGGCGTAGTAATAATCGCTTTTGATCCCGGTTAGGGCTCGTTGAACTCTGGACTGGCGAATCCAGATCGTAAGCGAAAATTCCAGGGCGCTGTCTCCAAACCCCGTGAACCACACCTGGATGGGGTGCTCAGGATCCTCTTCCGTGAGGGGGAGGCGGCGGGCGGCCGCGGTAACCACTTCCTTTACCCTTTCGGGATCACTTCCGTAGGCTACCCCGAAGGGAATGTGTATCCTCCGCCAGTCGTCCTCGTAAGTCCAGGTGGAGATGCGTTTGGATATGAACTCCGAGTTGGGCACGATGAGGTCCTGCCCATCGAAGGTTCTCAAGATGGTGGAGCGCATGTTGATTTCCTTGACCACCCCCAAGGTCCCATCTTCCAGTTCCACCAGATCGCCCACCCGCAGGCTCCCCTCCGTAAGCAATATGATCCCGGAGATGAAGTTGCTGGTGATGGTCTGGAGACCGAAACCGATGCCCACGCCCAGAGCCCCGAAGATGAGGCCCACCTGAGTCAGATTGAGCCCCGCGCTGGATAAAGCCACCAGAAGAAGGATAACGAGGAGGGCGTAGTAAATGAGGGTGGTCATGGAGTTTACCAGGCTGGGGGTAATATGGAACCGTTTTATCAGAAGCCTCTCCACTCGACGGCGGAAGTAGCGCAGGAGAAAGATTCCCAGGACCAGGACCAGAACGAGCTTCAGAAAGCCGAGAAGGGTGAAGGTGACCCCGCCGACCTGCCACAGAGGATAAGTGAGGATTTTTTTAAAGGATTCCATCTTAACTTAACGGGGGCGAGATTTTTGGATATCTTATCAATTCTAGCGGATTGTTGGAAGGGAGGGCACCATGAAGATTTTACGTTTCCGCTGGCAGGAAAAGGACTGGTGGGGCCGGCTTGAAGGGGATCGGGTCTTTTCTCTTCCAGGGGTGCAGGGAGGGGCGAATCTTCCTGCGGAAGGGCTATCCCTTGCCGAGATCAAGGTCCTTGCCCCTACCATGCCCACCAAGATCGTGGCCGTGGGGCTTAATTACCGGGATCACGCTCAGGAACTGGGTATGGAGATCCCGGAAGAGCCTTTGATCTTTCTCAAACCCCCCTCGGCGGTTATCGGTCCGGAGGATAATATCCGGTTGCCTGCGGAGGTGGGCCGGGTGGACTACGAGGCGGAGCTTGCGGTGGTGATAGGAAAAACCGCCCGGAAGGTTTCACCTTCCGAGGCCCGACGCTATATCCTGGGCTACACCTGTTTTAACGATGTTACGGCTCGGGATATCCAGCGTCGGGACGGGCAGTGGACCCGGGCTAAGAGCTTCGATACCTTTGCGCCCATCGGCCCCTGGATCGAAACCGATCTTGAACCCTCTGCTGTGAGGGTGAGGGCCTATCTCAACGGAAAACTCGTCCAGGACTCTTCTACGGAAAATCTCATTTTTTCCGTTTATGAACTGGTGAGCTTTATTTCACATGTGATGACTCTTTATCCCGGAGACGTGATCGCCACCGGGACCCCCCCGGGGGTAGGCCCCCTTTCGCCTGGAGATGTGGTGGAAGTGGAAGTGGAGGGTGTGGGACGGCTGGTAAATTTTGTAAGGGTGGAGTAAACTGGAAAATAATGGGATTCCCCGCCGAAAATCTTCCTAAGTATACCTGGAAGGATTACTTCTCGTGGGAAGGGCGCTGGGAGCTCATCGAAGGCGTTCCTTATGCCATGACTCGCCTGCCCTCTTTTCGACATCAGATTATAAGCGGTCGTGTCCATGTAGAGTTGACGCGGGTTTTGCGAGATTGTCCCTCTTGGGTGGCTCTTCTTCCGGTGGATTGGAAGGTGGACGAACACACGGTGTTGCAACCCGACAACCTCGTGGTTTGCGGAGGATTTCCGCCGGAACCCCCTTTGAAGACGCCTCCTGTTTTGGTTTTTGAGGTCTTATCCCCTTCCACCGAAATCAAAGACCGGCACCTGAAATTCAAAATTTACGAGAGAGCGGGGGTTAAGTATCCGGTGCTGGTGGATCCCGAAAGGGAGGAGGCGGAGATTTTCAGGCTGGAAGAAGGCCGTTATCGCTTATGGTGTAAAGTTAGAAGGGAAAAAGTGGGTTTTGATCTCGGAGAGTGTGAAATAGAATTCCATTTTGGAAATATTTTCGAAGGAGGTCAGGGGTGAGCGGTCGGGTGGTGGCCCTTTCCATAAGCCGTGAAAAAGGCGTTCCTAAAGAGAATGTGTCTGAGGTTAGGATCGTTGAGGGCTACGGGGTTGAAGGCGATGCCCACGGCGGGGCCTGGCATCGTCAGGTGAGCTTTCTCGATACGGCGACCCTGGAATGTATGCGCGAGATCGTTGGTCGGGAAATCCGCCCGGGAGAGCTAGCCGAAAATGTAACCGTGGATCTAGATCTCTCCGAGGTGGAGGTTGGGGACCGGATCGTGGCCGGGGAGTGTCTTTTCGAGGTGACCCAGATCGGCAAGAAGTGCCATACCGGATGTGCCATCTTCCAGAGGGTGGGTCGCTGTGAGATGCGCAACCGGGGCATCTTCACCCGGGTGCTCAAGGGCGGTCTTCTGCGCGTGGGCGACCCGGTAAAAATCTTGAAAGGAGGTATAAGCTGAATAGCCATCCTCACGCCCAAAAAGAAGGTCCTCAGTTCGTTCCCCGTCTGGTGGCCTGGGAGCTTACCCGATCCTGTAATCTGGATTGTGTACACTGTCGGGCGGCGGCTTCCCGTGGTCCCTATGAAGGGGAGCTTTCCACCGAGGAGTGCCTGCGGATTCTTTCCGAAATTGCCGCCGTGGGAAACCCTATTGTCATCCTCACGGGCGGGGAACCTCTTCTCCGGGATGATCTTTTAGTGCTCGCCCGCAAGGCTCGGGAGCTGGGCCTGCGCCCGGTGCTGGCCACCAACGGCACTCTCCTTACCGAAGATCTGGCCCGCAAGCTCAAGGAGGCCGGTATCGCCCGGGCCAGCATAAGCCTTGACGGAGCGAGTCCCGAGGCCCACGACAACTTTCGGAAAATGCCCGGAGCTTTCGAGGGAGCCCTGCGGGGGATAGAGATCCTGAAGAAAGCGGGTATTCCCTTCCAGATCAACACCACGGTTACGGCCAAGAATCTTGAGGAACTGCCCAAAGTCCATGAACTGGCCAAGAAGCTCGGGGCCGTGGCCCATCATATTTTTCTTCTGGTGCCGGTGGGGCGGGGGAAGGAGTTGGCCGAAGAGAGCCTTCCGGCAGAGGTCTATGAGAGGACTCTTCACTGGTTTTACGAGCAGCGAGAGTCCGCGGGGCTCCACCTTAAGGCCACCTGCGCCCCCCATTACTATCGTATCCTGCGCGAGCGGGCCCGGGCCGAGGGCAAACCGGTGACCATGGAGACCTTTGGGCTCGACGCCATCACGCGGGGGTGCCTGGCCGGGACGGGTTTCTGTTTCATCTCCCACCAAGGGGTGATCCAACCCTGCGGTTATCTTGAACTCAACTGCGGTTCCCTTCGGGAGAAATCTTTCCCTGAGATCTGGTGGCACTCCGAGATCTTCCAGCATCTCAGGAACTTCAAGGGCTACAAAGGGAAATGCGGAAGGTGTGAGTATATCCGTGTGTGCGGGGGATGCCGGGCCCGGGCTTACGAGGCTACGGGCGACTACCTGGAGGCCGAGCCCCTCTGCACTTACGAGCCCAAGAAGCCGGCCTAGTCGAAAACCAGGACCTTCTCAAGGACGAAACGTATGCCGGCCTCGAGAAGGTCCTCCTCGCTGGCTTCGGACGGGTCCTCAAGATAGGGACACTCCAGCCTGCCCGCGAGGATCTCCTCCCGGAAGCGGGGAAGGTCGTAACAGGCTAGGAAGATGAGGTCGAGCTGGTCCGCCGTGAGAGGGGTTTCGGCGTGGCGTTGCCTTTGGGCCACCACTTTTCCGAAAAGATCGTTGAAGTGGAGGTAAGGCTCAAGCCCCTGTTCGGCGATGAAATCCCGCACCTTGATGGGGCGTTTTTCATAATGCCCTTTGCAATGGGTTTCCCGGATGATACGGTAGATTTCCTGGTGTTCCCCGGTTTCGGGATCCTCCCGGAGGTAACGTGCCAGGGGGTAGGTGCGGCAGGCCGAAGGTCGATCCTGATAGACCGAACAGCCTTCCGGTCTAAGGAAGGGGCAGGCGAAATCGTGAGGGTTCATATACACCGCCACCACCGGTAACTGGGTGACCTCTCCGATGTAGGCTTCGCCGTAGCGCTCGATGAACTCTTGAGGGGGGAGACCCAGGCCCCGACGAAGTCTCAGGAAGTCGTAGGGTGAAAGCACCAGGTGCACATCGTAACAGCATTTGTTGAAACAGGGCACTCCTGGGTGACAGGCAAAAACGATTTCGTCCTCCAGGCCAAGCTCTCTGGGATCGAATACCGGCTCTTCCACTTTTTGTCTCCCGTAAGATTTTGAGCTAAAATACCCTGGAAACGGAGGTAAGGGAAGCTCGCCCATGCGCCGATCGCCTCTCTGGAATCTGGTCTTTGTGGTGATCCTTATAATGGCCCTTATCTGGGCCCGGTATTACCAGGGTAGCTCTCGCCGGACCCTTCTGGTGAAATTTCCTTTGCTTTCGCCAGCTAGTGAACCTTTGGGAGAGGTGAGCTTCTGGGCCGAGGATAAGGGGGATCGGCTCCTCAAGATAAAGCTCTCCCGCAAGCCTCCGGAGGATCTTTATGTGATTCTATATTACCGGGAAGGCGTGGGCCGCCAGGTGGGCCGCATTACGAGCACGATCCTGGTGCACTCTCTGGGGGCTGCCTTCTCCCCTAAGAAGATTTCAGCGATTATTTTAAAGGGCGTGCATTCCGGGCGCATTTATGGCGAGGCCCGGATAAGCTTTAACGAGGGGTAGAATATGTCTCGAAAAAAGCGCGGTTTTCATACCAAGTTCATCTTCGTGACCGGTGGAGTGCTTTCTTCTCTGGGCAAGGGGCTGGCCTCGGCCTCCATCGGGGCCCTTCTTGAGGCCCGGGGACTGAGGGTGACTTTTCAAAAACTCGATCCTTACATTAATGTGGATCCCGGGACCATGAACCCCTTTCAACACGGGGAAGTCTATGTCACGGACGACGGGGCGGAGACCGATCTCGATCTGGGACATTACGAGCGTTTCACCTCCGCCCGCATGGGACGAAAGAACAATTACACCTCCGGCAAGATCTACTATTCGGTAATCACCAAGGAAAGGCGAGGGGATTATCTCGGGGGCACAGTCCAGATCATCCCCCATGTGACCGATGAGATCAAGACCGCCATCGTGCAGCTGGCCGGAAGCGAAGTGGACGTGGCCATCATTGAGATCGGAGGAACGGTGGGAGACATTGAGAGCCTGCCTTTTCTTGAGGCCATAAGGCAGCTACGTTACGACCTGGGGCGCGAGAATACGCTCTACATTCATCTCACCTATGTGCCCTACATCAAGGCTGCCGGTGAGCTAAAAACCAAGCCCACTCAGCACAGCGTCAAGGAACTCCGGGCCATCGGAATCCAGCCGGACATTCTCCTCTGCCGCACGGAACGTTTCCTGCCACCGGAGGTCAAGAAAAAGATCGCCCTCTTTTGCAACGTGGAAGAGGATGCGGTCATCACGGCCAAAGACGTAGACTGTATCTATGAGATCCCTCTTATTTTCCATCAGGAGGGCCTGGACGAGAAGATCGTAGAGTTGCTGAACATTTGGACCCGGGAGCCGGATCTCTCCGGATGGGAGGAACTGGTTCGCAAGTACAAGAATCCGAAGGAAAAGGTCACTATTGCTATTGTAGGTAAATACGTGGATCTCAAAGATTCCTACAAGAGCCTCCACGAGGCTCTGGTCCACGGTGGACTGGGGAACGAGACCTGGGTGGATATTCGGTATGTGAGTGCAGATGAAATCACCCGGGAAAACGTGGCCGAGCAACTGGCCGGGGTGAACGGAGTCCTGGTTCCCGGAGGGTTCGGTTACCGGGGGGCCGAGGGGAAGATGGAAGCCATCCGCTACGCCCGGGAGAAGGGTATCCCCTTTTTCGGGATTTGCCTAGGAATGCAGCTGGCCGTGATCGAGTTCTCCCGGAACGTGGCCGGGCTATCCGGGGCCAATTCCACGGAATTTGACCCCGACACCCCTCATCCAGTGATCTATCTCATGCGCGAGTGGTTCAACTACCGCACCCAGCGCGTGGAAGTTCGGGATGAAAAATGCGATAAGGGTGGAACCATGCGTCTCGGGGCTTACCCCTGCCGTCTGGTTCCGGGCACGATCTCCCACCGGGCTTACGGCTGTGACGAAGTCTTTGAACGTCACCGTCACCGTTACGAGTTCAACAATCAGTACCGGGATCTTCTTATGGAAAAGGGCCTTAAAATCGCCGGTCTTTCTCCGGATGGGGAGCTGGTAGAGATTGTGGAGCTGGAGGAACACCCCTGGTTCGTGGGGTGTCAATTCCATCCAGAATTTCGCTCCCGGCCCATGGAACCCCATCCCCTTTTCGTTTCTTTCATCCGGGCAGCTCTGGAACATAAAGGTTAGAAGAGGATGGGCTTTAGCTGGGAGGAAGGTCGGGCCTACCTCGAGGGTCTCCTCCGGGAATACGGTTTGCCTTTTCGGGTGGAGTCTTTCTGGGACCGCCTTTGGTGGTATCTAGAGAGTCTTTCCGCCGAGGCCCAACGTTTGAATTTAACCGCCCTTCATACCCTGGAAGACCGCCTGGCTTTTCCGGTTCTGGAGACTCTGATCCTAGCTTCCCTCCTGCCGGAAGGAAGCTATCCGGTTGCGGATCTCGGGAGCGGAGCCGGCATCCCGGGTCTCGTTCTTAAATTGGTACGCCCAGAGCTTGAGCTTGCTCTATACGAGGCTTACGCTCCGAGAGTGGCCTTCCTGGAAGGAGTCATCACCAATCTTGCTCTCTCTGGTATAAGGGTGGAGAGTAAACATCTTGGCCGGGAATGGCCCGAGGAAAGGTTCCCGGTAGTGGTCTCCCGAGGGTACGGCTCGGCGGAAAAGTTTGCGGCCCAGGCGGCCAGGCTTCTTTCTGCGCCAGGGCTGGCTTTCTACCTCTGGCGTAACGAGGTCGAACCCCGAGGGGCTCCGGAAAAGCACCTCCGTCTTATGGAAGAAATTTCCTTTGAACTCCCCGGAAACCGGGGTCTTCGCAAGATTCTGATCCTGGCCCTTTCCTGAATTCTATCTTGAAAGGTGGGTTTTTTTGTGTTTTCTTTGGAGTGATCTTGGCATAATTCGCTTCCCCTCCCTTTGGGAGGAGTTAGGGGAGAGAGAAAACGACGTATTTTTACCCCCTCTCCCCACCTCCTCCAGAGGGGGAGGAAAAGTTTTGCAAAGCTTTCTTGGAGTGAGTCTGAGAGGAGGTTTTGGATGGGCGGAAGAAGTCGGAAATCGGTTTTGCGGCAGAAGCTGGCCAAGTATTACCGCGAGAGAGAAAATCCTCTCGCCCTCATGTCCCTGCAGGAGACCATTATCAAGAAACACCGTAATCGGTATGATCTTTTGCAGCAGAATCTGGCCTATCTTCAGTCTCAGGAGCCCCCTCCGGCCGAGGAAGGCAAAGTTTCCCGGCTGACCATTCGAAAGTTTACCGGTGAGCCCGACAAGAAGTTCATGAACCGGGCCTTTTACGAGGTTCTTTACCCCATTACCATGGAATACCGCTACATGCCCCTGCACGCCATCTTTCTCTGGTATCTCCAGGCTCTGGAGATGGTTTACGGAGAAAAGCTCAACAAGACCCATCTCAATCGGCTTCAGAAGTGGATTCTTCGGTGGCTCACCACCATGACGCCGGAAGAAGAGATGAACCTGAAAAGTGAGATCGTTACCTGGATCCTCAATCGTTTTACCTAAAGCCGGCCAGGGCCCGGTAGTGTATCTCATAGACGGAACCTCTTTTGTCTACCGGGCCCACTATGCCGTAAAAGAGTTTCTTTCCACTTCCTGGGGCCTTCCTACCAAGGCTATCTTCGTTTTTACGCGTATGCTCCTCCGGATACTGAGGGAGTTCCGGCCGGAGTATCTGGCCCTCTGCCTGGACGAGAAGGCTCCCACCTTTCGGCACGAGGCTTACGAGGAGTACAAAGCCCACCGCCCTCCAATGCCTGACGAGCTAGCGGTTCAGATTCCTTATATCCGGGAAATTGCGGAAGCTCTGGGAGTGCGGGTCTTGAGTTATGCGGGTTATGAGGCCGACGATCTCATTGCCACCCTGGCCACCAGGCTCCCCAACCCTGTAGTCATCATTGCAGGCGATCGTGATCTTTTGCCCCTGGTGAGTGATCGGGTTTACCTCTGGGATCCTCTGAGGGAGAGGACCATCGATCCCGGGGAAGTGGAAAGACGCTACGGGCTCCCCCCGGAAAAGATCCCCGAGATCAGGGCTCTCGCGGGGGACGCGAGCGACAACATTCCCGGAGTGAAAGGCATAGGAGAGAAAACGGCGGTGGCCCTAATCAAGGCCTTCGGTTCGGTAGAGGCCCTTTATGAGCGGCTTTCCGAAGTGCGGCCTCCTAGGGTCCGCAAGCTCCTTGAGGAGGGTCGGGAAGCGGCTTTTCTTTCCCGGAAGTTAGTGGAGCTTGAGACCTCCGTACCCATTCCTTTAACGCTTGAGGAGTATCGTCTGCGGGAGCCAGACTACCGGAAATTGCGGGCCCTTTTCGTCAAGCTCGAGTTTCGGAAACTTTTGGCCGAGCTTCCCCCGGAAAGGGAAATTTCCGGAACGGTGGTCAAAGTGAAAGACTGCCCTCCGGAGGTGCGTTCCGCTGGCAGAATTGCTCTCTGGGTCTCCGGGGCAGAAGACCTCTTCGGCCGGAAGACCATTTCGGCTCTTGTGCTGGCTTCTCCGGAAAAGGCCTATGTGCTTCCGGGAGAGCGGGTAGAAGAGGTGAAGCAGCTTTTTAAGGAAGAAACCCTTACCAGAGTGGTTTACGATCTCAAGGCTTTGTGCCACCTGCTGGAGGAAGCTCTGGCCCTCCAGGGGGAGGTCTTTGATCTTAAGCTGGCGGCCTGGCTACTCGATCCGGTGCGCAAGAGCTATACCCTGGAAGAACTCGCCGAGGAATACTTGGGGGTGAAGCTCTCTCCGACGGCTGATGAGCGTGGGGCTGGAGAGAGGGCCCTGGCTCTGCAGCACCTTTACCCGCATCTGCGGGAGGGCCTCCGACAGGCCGGACTTGAAAGGCTGCTTTTTGAGGTGGAGGGGCCGCTGGCCCCGGTTCTTTTCAAAATGGAAAAGGTGGGTATTAAGGTCGATCGAGATTATCTTAAAACCCAGGCCCGGCGGTTACGAGAGGAGTTGAGGGGGCTTGAGGAGGAGATTTTTCGTCTGGCCGGTGAACCGTTTAACCTGCGCTCCAGTAAGGATCTCTCCCGGATCCTCTTTCAAAAACTGGGGCTACCCAAAGGGAAACGCACGCCTAAGGGCACGGGCTATTCCACGGATGTGGAAGTACTCTCTGAACTGGCAAACCTTCATCCTCTTCCCCAAAAGCTCTTGCGCTACCGCACGGTCTACAAGCTCCTTTCCACCTACGTGGAACCCCTGATCCGTCTGGCTGATCCGGCCACCGGGCGCGTTCATACCACCTTCCATCAGACCGGAACGGCCACCGGTCGTCTTTCTTCCTCGGATCCCAATCTTCAGAACATCCCGGTAAAGGGGGAGGAGGGCGAACTGATACGCCGGGCCTTCGTGGCTGAAGAGGGCTGGGTCCTCCTTTCGGCAGACTATTCCCAGATTGAACTCCGTCTGCTGGCCCATTTTTCCGGGGATGAGAACCTCAAACGGGCTTTCCTTGAAGGGCGCGACATCCATGCGGCCACTGCGGCCGAGATCTTTGGTCTTCGGCCGGAGGAGGTCACGGCGGAGATGAGACGGTTGGCCAAGGTCATAAACTTTGGTATTGCTTACGGTATGAGCCCCTTCGGGCTATCCAAAGAGCTGGGCATAGACCTTAAACAGGCCCGGGCCTTTATTGACCGATATTTCGAGCGTTACCCCGGGGTCAAGCGTTACATGGAAAACGTGGTGGCCGAGGCCCGGGAGAAGGGCTTTGTGACTACGCTCCTCGGAAGAAGGCGCCCTATCCCTGGTCTCCTGAGCCGGGAAAAGAGTGTGCGGGAGTTTGCCGAACGCACGGCCATCAATACTCCCATCCAGGGCTCGGGAGCCGATCTCGTCAAGCTCGCCATGCTGACCATAGATCGAAAACTGGCAGAAGGAGGCTACGCCGCCAGGCTCATTCTTCAGGTGCACGATGAGCTCCTCTTTGAGGTTCCGGAAGACGAGATTGAACCGGTAAAGGCCATCGTCCGAAAAGAAATGGAGGAGGTCTATCCCCTTTCGGTGCCCCTTAAGGTAAACCTGGCCCAAGGGAAAAACTGGGCGGAGGCCAAGGCTTAACGATGTGGGAGCCCTGGGAAGGCGGCTACGAAGTCAATCGGGATCCGGCCCATATTGAGGTCCTGCTTCAGGACCTCAAGAAGATGGGCTACTGGGTTATTTTCATTAGCGGTCGTTTTCGTTCGGGGCCAACTTTACTTCTCCATATAACAGAGGATCACCTGGTCTTTGACTATCCCCGTCCGTGGGCCCCCGGTATTTCCACCGCGCGTGTAATTTATCGGGACAACACCAATATCGAGCATTTCTTCCGGGTAGAGATCTTAAAAGAGGATACCGAAAATAAATATCTCTTTACCACTCGCCCCACTGCCATTTTCAGGCTTGAAAGACGGATGTACTATCGGGTACCCACTCCTCCGGGCTCCAGAGCGGAGTTCAAATGGAGGGAGGGGGAAGTTCAGGGGGAGATTTTGAATCTTAGTGCCGGAGGCTTGGCTCTTATCAGGCCCAATCTCAAGGTGCCCGAAAGGGAGATTCTTACCGAGGGACAACTGGATCTTTTGCTTTCGGCCAGCCGTCCCTTTGGGAAGATTGAGATTCCACGGGCTGAGGTGGTCAGGGCTCAGGATTCTCCAGATGGACACCTTTTAGGGATAAAATTCCATATCAACGAAAAGAAACGTCAGGAGTTAATGCGGTACGTGATCCAGCGTGAAATTGAGATCCGGAAAGCCAGATCTTCGGAATCCGGTTAAGCCCTCTTTAAACAGGCCAGGAGATCTTGAGCTAAACGGTAAATTTGAAACTGCCTTTTCCGAGAATATCGTGGAGATGGAGGATACCCACCAATCTCTCTTCGGTGTCCACTACTGGAAGGACTGTGATAAGGTGTTTTTCCATAAGGTCCAGGGCTTCAGAGGCCAGTCGGTCTTTTTCGATCCGTTTGGGATCGCGAGTCATGATCTCCTCCACCCGAAGCCCTTCCAGGCTTCCTCGGCGGACCAGGGCTCGCCGTAGATCGCCATCCGTAATGATGCCGCGGAGCCTGTCATCCTGATCCAAGACTAGGATACAGCCCAGGCGCTTGCGATCCATTTCCTGGAGGGCTTCCATCATGGGGGTGCCCAGGCGTGTGAGGGGGATGTGGTCTCCGGTGAGCATGATCTCGGCCACTCTTACCTTAAGCCGTTCTCCCAACGAGCCTCCCGGATGATTGCGCCGGAAGTCTTCTGGCCCGAACCCCCGGGCTTCAGCCAGAGCTACGGCCAGGGCGTCCCCCACGGCCAGGGTCGCAGTGGTGCTGGCGGTGGGGGCCAGATCGTGAGGGCAGGCCTCTCGGGGAACGCCGACATCGATGACGATGTCGGCCAGGCGTGCTAGAGGAGATTGGAGATTTCCGGTAAAAGCAATGGTTTTGACTCCGCGACGCTTCAGAACCCGAACGATGAGGTTGACTTCCTCTGTCCGGCCGGAGTTTGAGAGCCCCAGAAGCACGTCTTCTGAAGTGACCATCCCGAGATCTCCATGGAGGGCCTCGGCTGGGTGCAGGAAGAAGGCCGGGGTGCCGGTCGAGGAAAGGGTGGCCGCGATCTTGCGCCCTATGAGACCGCTTTTCCCAAGCCCAGTAACCACTACCCGTCCGCGCGTGGAAAGGATAAGGTTTACCGCTTCCTCAAAAGAGGCTCCGAGCTTCCTTTCTACCGCTTCGAGCCCCTCGATCTCCGTTCGTAGTACTTGTTTAGCAATCTCCAGAGCGCGCATAGTACCGAATATACTTCCAATTTCTCCTTTGGTCATTATGCTTCCGAAAGGAGGGGATTCGATCCCAATTTGGAAAGCCAGCCTCTCTTGACATCCCTGAGATAGCCTTTAAAGTATTGAAACAAAATTTCAATAAGGTATGGAATGGAAAAGCCTCCCGGTTCTGAAATCGAAATTTTTAGAGATTTTATAAAAAAGAAAGGTCTCAGATATACCTCCGAACGGGAGATTATCTTGCGAGAGATTTTCAATATCCATGACCATTTTGATGTGGATGAGCTTTATCTACGTCTGCGCAACAAGGGGCATCGCATTTCCAAGGCTTCCATCTATCGAACCCTGCCTCTCCTCATAGAATGCGGGCTGGTGCAGGAGGTTTATCACGAAGATGGCCACATGCACTACGAGCACATTTATGGTCACGAGCCCCATGCGCACTTTCGTTGTCTTTCCTGTCGCCGGGTGGAGGAATTTAAGGATCAGAGGTTGGAGGAGGTAGCTCGGGAGTACGCCGAAAAGTATGGAGTGGAGATCAAGATGACCCGCTTTGAAATCCTCGGTTATTGTTCCACCTGTCGGGGAGGGGAGGGATAAGGATGGGGTTTCGCTGGCGCTGGCGTTTGCGTTTCGGGAGGAAAGATCGCTGTCCCGAAAACCGTGAGGGGCTTTGCCCCAGAATGGAAAATCTTGTTACTCTGGACGAACTCAAAAGCGGAGAGGAAGCTATTATCGTAAAGGTCTTGGGAAACGGGGCTTTTCGTCAGCGGCTCCTTGAGATGGGCTTCTTGCCCGGGACCCGCATCCGGGTCATTCGCTACGCCCCCCTTGAGGATCCCGTGGAGTACGAACTCAAGGGCTACCACGTGGCTCTCCGACACGAAGAAGCGGCCAAGGTTCTGGTGGAGAGATGTCCGAAGTCGTAGTGGCTCTAGCCGGCAATCCCAACGCCGGCAAGACTACCATCTTCAACCGGCTCACCGGCGCCCGCCAGAAAGTCGGCAACTGGCCCGGGGTCACCGTAGAAAAGAAAGAAGGCGAACTCCGGATAGGAGATCGTCTCTTCCGCATAGTGGACCTGCCGGGGATTTACTCCCTCACCCCTTATTCTCTTGAGGAGGTCATCGCGCGGAATTTCATCCTGGAGGAGGGCCCCCGGATCATCCTGAATGTGGTGGACGCCTCGAATCTTGAGCGCAATCTTTACCTCACGGTTCAGCTCATGGAGCTCGGAAAACCCATGGTCTTGGCCCTCAACATGATAGACGTGGCCAAGGCTAGAGGGCTATACGTGGATGCGGAGACCCTTTCCCGGCTTCTTGGAATTCCGGTGGTGCCCACGGTGGGGACCAAGGGTTTCGGTATGGAAGACCTGGTCGAGACCCTTATGGCGGTGGTTGAAGGGCAAAAAGAAAGTCGCCCGGTGCATATCAATTACGGAAGAGAAATCGAGACCGCCCTCGCGGAGCTCACCGAGACTCTCTCGGCTTTGAACATCCTCCCAGGCTATCCCCGTCGGTGGCTGGCCCTAAAGCTCCTTGAGGGCGACCGGGATGTCCTGGAGCGGATTCGGAAGGAACCCAGGGCCGAGGCCCTTTGGCCTAGGATTGAAGAGATCACCGAGAGACTTACCCGTATTTTCGACGAATCTCCGGAGGCCTTGATTGTGGAGGCCCGTTATGGATTCATCGCCGGAGCCGTACGCGAGGCCGTCAGGATCTCGGCCATCTCCCGTAAGACCCTCTCCGAGCACCTGGACGATGTTCTCACCCACCGGCTCCTAGGCTTCCCTATCTTTATAGGGTTCATGTACCTGCTTTTCTACCTGACGTTCAAGCTCGGGGCCTATCCGGTGGCCTGGCTTGAGAGAGGTCTTGAGTTTTCTGAGAATCTACTGCGGGCCAACCTTCCTCCGGGATTGATCCGCGAGATCCTGGTCGAAGGTGTGCTGGGGGGCGTGGGCGGGGTCCTGGTGTATCTTCCGAACATTCTTCTTCTGTTTCTGGGGATAAGTCTTTTCGAGGATACCGGTTATCTGGCCCGGGCGGCCTTTATTATGGATCGGGTCATGCACTCCCTGGGCCTTCATGGCAAGGCCTTTATCCCCCTGCTCATGGGCTTTGGTTGCAATGTCCCGGCTATCCTGGCCACCCGCACCATGGAGAATCCTCGGGAACGGATCCTTACCATCCTGATTAATCCCCTCATGAGCTGTTCGGCTCGCTTCCCGGTATACGTACTTTTCGCCGGGACCTTCTTCCGCGGCCACGAGACCCAGGTGGTCTTTGGTCTCTATGCTCTCGGGATCGTACTGGCTGCCCTGGTGGCCCGGTTGTTCGGGCGCATCTTGATCAAGGAAGAGGACACGCCTTTTGTTCTGGAGCTTCCTCCTTACCGTCTGCCCACGGTGAGGGGGCTGTTTTTTCATGTGTGGGATCGGACGAGAGTGTATCTCCGTAAGATGGGTGGGGTGATCCTTCTGGCCTCGGTCCTGCTCTGGGTCTTTTCGGCCTTTCCCCGGGATGGTGCTCATCCGCCAGAGCTTTCCCAGAGTTATATCGGCCGGGTGGGAAAAATTCTCGAGCCCGTGCTTGAACCGCTGGGTTTCGACTGGCGTATGAGTGTGGCCTTGGTTACCGGTTTCGTGGCCAAGGAGGTGGTGGTGTCCTCCCTGGGAGTGCTCTATAAAGCGGGGGAGGAGAGCACGCGAACCCTCGAGGAGGCTCTGCGGGCTTCGGGTTTGAGCCCAGCGGCGGCTCTGGCCTTTATGGTCTTCGTATTGCTCTATGTGCCCTGCGTGGGGACGCTTGCGGCCATCTGGAAAGAGACCGGAAGCCTTCGGTATCCGTTCATAAATATAGGCTATCAATTGATCCTGGCCTGGATTACGGCCTTTCTCACTTATCGACTGGGTCTGCTTGTGTTAGGATAGAGCCCGAAGGAGGCCACCTATGTTGGACATAAGGCTCATTCGGGAGAAGCCGGACTGGGTGAAGGCCCGCCTGGCCACCCGGGGCGGAGAGTATCCGGTGGACCGGATCCTTGAGCTCGACGCCGAAAGACGTCGCCTGGTAGCCAAGGTAGATACCCTTCGCCACGAGCGCAAGACTCTTTCCGAAGAGATCGGGCGCCTTAAGAGGCAGGGACAGGAGGCCTCCGATTTGGTAGCCCGGGTAAAGGAGATCGGTGAGAGGCTAAAGGCCCTAGAGGAACGCCTGCGGGAGATAGAGGGGGCACAGAGAGGTCTTCTTCTTGAGATCCCCAATCTCCCTCATGAGAGCGTTCCGGTAGGGGAAGACGAGACCCAAAATCAGGTGGTCAAGCGCTGGGGGGATCTTCCGGAATTCGACTTCGAGCCCCGGCCACACTGGGAAATCGGGGCCGAGCTTGGCATACTGAACTTTGAACAGGCAGCCAAGATCACGGGTTCGCGCTTTGTGGTTTACCATGGAGCCGGAGCTCTGCTTGAGCGGGCTCTCATTAACTTCATGCTCGATCTCCACACCCGCAAACACGGTTACCGGGAAGTCCTACCTCCTTTTATAGTGAACGAGACCACTTTGATTGGTACCGGGCAGCTTCCTAAATTCAAGGAAGATCTCTTCAAGCTTGAGGACTGGAACTACTATCTGATTCCTACGGCCGAGGTGCCGGTGACCAATCTCCACCGGGACGAGATTCTCCCGGAGGAGGCCTTGCCCCTTTATTACACGGCCTATACTCCCTGTTTCCGGTCCGAAGCCGGGGCCCATGGGCGGGACACCCGGGGTATTATAAGGCAACACCAGTTCAATAAGGTCGAACTGGTAAAGCTAACTACGCCGGAGACCTCTTACGAGGAACTGGAGAATCTTTTGCTTGATGCCGAGGAGGTGCTTCAACTCCTGGGCTTGCCTTATAGGGTAGTCCTTCTCTGTACCGGGGATTTGGGTTTTGCGGCGGCTAAGACCTATGATATCGAGGTCTGGGCTCCGGGGCAGAAGCGGTTTGTAGAGATTTCATCCTGTTCCAACTGTGAAGACTTTCAGGCCCGCCGGGCAAATATCCGTTATCGTCCCAAAGGAGGCGGCAAACCCCGGTTCGTCCATACTCTGAACGGTTCCGGGGTGGCCGTAGGCCGTACGGTGATGGCCATTCTGGAGAACTACCAGCAGGCCGACGGCTCGGTGGTGATCCCGGAGGTGCTTCGCCCTTACATGGGAGGCCTTGAACGCCTGGAAAAACCGTTCTGATTCGAAAGATAGTTTTACCAGCCCCCCCTGGATAAGTTCAGAAGCCTTTGGCACTCCGAGTAGGGGGTGCCAGGATGCAGATTCATCACATCGGATACGGGATCAAGGGGTTTTACAGGTTGGCCAAATTGGGTTTCTTTTGGGATATGATTCCCGAAGAAGCCCAACATCGTCTGAAGGTTTTAAGGTTTTGGAAAAAGTATGGTCTTGAGGCCACTAGGGAGGCTTTTGGGGTTTCCAGGCGCACTCTTTATCGCTGGCAAGCTAAACTTAAAGCTGCGGGAGGGGACCCCATAGCCCTTCAGCCCCAAAAGCCCATTCCCAAAAGGAAACGTCAATCACGTTGGCCAAAGGAAATAATTGAACGTATCCGATATTTGAGGAAGAAGTATCCCAATTTAGGGAAGGCCAGGATTTACGAGTTGCTCAAGCCCTGGTGTGAGGAGAGGGGACTTAGATGTCCCAGTGTTTCCACGATTGGACGGATCATAGCCCGGGCACCGGACAAGATGAGGCATGTGCCCATGAGACTTGATGCTCGGGGGAGGCCGAAGCCGGTGAAGCGTCGCAGATTCAAGCTGAGGAAACCCAAGGGATTTAAGGCTTCGGCTCTAGAGTTTTGGGCGGTGGATTTGATAGAGAGGGTAAGGGACGGGATTCGGCGGTACATATTGACCATGGTGGACCCGGTAAGCCGGATAGCCTTTGCGGTGGCTATACCGGGCAAGAGAGCGAAATATACAGCGAAGGTCTTAAAGGTCTTAGTGGAAGGCAATCCGGGGCTGAAGAGTTTACTTTCGGACAATGGTTCGGAATTTGAGGGAGAGTTTGACAAATTACTGAAGGAGAGAGAAATTCGGCATTATTGGACGTATCCGAAGTCACCGAAGATGAACGCCCACAATGAGCGATTTAATCGGACGCTACAGGAGCAATTTGTGGATTATCACGAGGATTTGCTTTTTACGGACCTAGAGGGTTTCAATAAGAGGCTTGGGGAGTGGCTGGTGGATTACAACACGGTGTTACCGCACCATAGTTTAGGTTTGAAGCCTCCGGTAAAATGGCTCCTTGAAAATCATCCCGAGTGCCAAAGGTACTGGACCAATACA
>WFPH01000205.1 GCA_015487645.1 Thermosulfurimonas sp.
CAGGACCATGGCCACCTTTACGCCCCCGGTAAGATAGCTGGTCTCCGGTGAAAACCAGGCGAAAGGCACCCAGAAGAAATAAAGCAGCCAGCGGAACTGATGCGGGGCCACCTGAGGGAGCCCGGTAAGGAAAAAGAGGACCATGAAATGGATGTAATGAAGGTGCATGGTACGCTGAAACTTATTGAAAGCCTGTATTTCACGCATGGTTTCCCTCCTTTTTGTGGACTTATTCCTCTACCTCTTTGCCGAGGCTGTAAAGAAAGTGCCCTATGATGCCCGCAGCCCCCGCTCCGAAAAGCACCCAGCCGATGGTGCGCACGGCATCCAGGGCCTCAATGGGCTTCTGGGCCGCATCGGGACGCAGGGTGTATTTCTCAAGCACCGCCGCCGGCCCCACCGTGACCCAGTGAAGGGCCCCGGTGGCCTCGCCCACCGGTTCGGACCCATAGACCGTAAATTTCTCTCCCAGACGCTTCTCATAGTTTTCCGCTCGGCGCTGGGCCTCAAAAAGCACCTCCTCCCGCGAGCCGAAGTAAAGGGCCTTTGCCAGACAGGCCTCTACACAGGCCGGAGGAAGGCCCGCCTCAAGACGGTCGTAACACATGAAGCATTTGTAAGTTTTCCCTAAGCGGGGATTAAAACGCGGCACATCATAGGGACAGGCCTCAAGACAGGCCCGGCAGCCGATACAGCGTTCCTCATGGATGACCACCGGCCCGTAGGGCTTGACTTCAATGGCCGCCGCGGGGCATCTCCTGGCACAGGGAGCGTTTTCGCAATGCATGCAGTGGTGCACATAAGAGATCGAGCGTCCGGGATAGGGCCCGATATAGCGCAGAACCGGGAAGATGAAACGCAGCTCCGGACGCTGCTGCTCAAGGACTTTTTCGGAAGTTCCTTTTCCGTCGCGGCTAAGCCGCGCCCTATTCTCTATCCCGCACTGCACCGAACAGGCATAACACCTTACACAGGCTTGCATATCGTAAAGCATGCTAACTTTCATGGCTAAACCCTCCTTACCTTGATGATCACGTCCTGAGTGGCATGCCCGCCCTGAAGGGGGGCAAAGTGAAGCTTGGAGAAATGATTTATGTTCACCCCATATTCCGGCATGAAGGCCAGGTAGCGCTTAAGTTGCGGAAAGATTCCGGGTCCTACGCCGTAGTAAGAAAAGAGGGCGTCGGGGTGGACCAGCGGGGTGACCCAGACCCTGGCCCGGGCCACGGCCCGAGTGTTATGCACCGGAAAGACCTCCACGATATCCCCGTCGGAGATCCCGAGCTTCCGGGCCCGATCCGGGTGTATCCACACCCGGTCCACCCCGATCTGGTTCCAGATCTCAAGGAGAAGGGGATTGTTCCGGGTTTGACCGCCGGTAAAGGAGTTGAGCGGAGAGAAGCCCGTACAAAGGATGAACTCATCATCTTTGAGCTTACCTTTGGCCTCCTTCCACCAGAAGGGCGGGATCCAGAGAGGAAGGGGATGGGCGTGATCCGCTTGTGGATAGCCTTCGGCTTTGAGCTTCTTCCACTTCTCAAGGAAAAGGAGGCTGAAGATCTCTATCTCGCCCGTATAAGTCTTTTTCTTGATCTTGTAGCTCTGTTTGCCGTACCAGACCCCCTCCTTCTTTAGACGCTCAAGCGTAAGCCCCGGATGTTTCTTTTCTAAGCCCGCAAGCTGCTTGCGCCAGCCGTACTCCCAGCCCCCACGGGAAAACTCCCCAAAGTACTTTTCAAACTCCTCAGGCTTAAGCACCCTTTTTGCAAGCTCAAGGATCACCCAAGAACCCGGCCGGGCCTCGAAAGGAGGTTCCACGGCCTTCATGTGCATGGCCACCGTGGGCATGGACTGCTTGAATTTGAAATGCAGGGCCTCATCGCGCTCGGGAAAGAGGGTGTCGGGAAGGATAATGTCCGCATAAAGACAACTTTCATCCATGAAGGGGGTCATACAGACGATGAGTTCTACTTTATCAAGGAGCTTTATAAGTTCTGGAGAGCCCGCCGAGCCTCCGATGAAGTTCTGTCCCATGGCAAAAAGTACCTTTGGCTCATAGGGCTCCCCAGTACGCAAGGCCTCAAAGACAAAACGCCTTCCGGCCTTAGGAACAATAAAAGGATAGCCTTTTTTCTTCTGGTAATATTTGGTGATCTGCACGGCTTTGGGCTTGGGAACCTTGGGAAGGGGCCCATGGAGCTTGACCTTAGGAATACCCCCTACTCCACCCTTTTTCTCCCAGACCCCAAGAAGGGTATTTACCAGGCCCAAGGCATGGAACTGGCGCATCACGTTCCCGTAGCGCTCCGAATACCAGCCGGTATCCACGAAGACCCGGGGTTTACCTTTTATGAGCTGGTCGGCCACCTCGCGAATCTCAGCTGCGGGAATAGTGGTGATCTTTTCCGCCCACTCCGGAGAGTATTTCTTCAGGGCCTGCACGATGGCCTCAAAGGCCGTGATAAGGCGGCGACCGGAGACATTGAATTCTCCTCTTAAGGCCGGCTGTTGTGCCTCATCCTTAAAGACCACCTTCTTCTGAACCTCATCCCACACCTTGTAGCGCACATGCTTCTTTTTCTTCTTGGTCTTGGGATCCACCTTTTCCGTGATCTCCGGCTCAAAGGGCTCCAGGGTTTCGGGATCAATGAGCATGCAGGCGTTGGTCTCCCTGCGGAGGTACTCCTCGTCATAACCCTTTCTTTTCACGATCTCGTGGGCCAGGGCCAGGTGAAAGGCTCCATCGGTTCCCGGCCTTATGGGGAGCCACTTGCGACCTGCGCCCTCCACGGCCTCGTTGGGGAATCGCACATCCACCGCCACTAAGCGCCCCCCGTTCCGGCGCCCCTCGGCAAAGAGGGTCCCGAATTGATACACGCAAAGCCCTCCTGCCGGGTTGCGCATGGCCAGGACCCCGAACCGGGCGTTGGGATAATCCATCCAGAAGGCCCCCGGGGTCATGGGATGGCCGAAGTAGGCCCCAAGCCCCCAGTCGTGTCCCGCCGAATGACAGGTATCGGCATAGCTCAGGATATTGGGCGTGCCGTAAAGGTGCCAGAAGGGTTTATCAAGCCCCGCAGCCGAGGTAAAACGCGGAAGATAGACCACTCTTTCCGGCTCTCCTTTTTCACGATACTTCCTCAGGACCGCGGCAATGCGCTCCAGGGCCTCCTCCCAGCTTATGCGCTTGAACTTTCCCTCCCCGCGTTTCCCTAAGCGAAGAAGGGGATACTTGAGGCGGTCCGGATTGTAGAGAGCCGCGGGGGTGGAACGGCTGCGCCCGCAGATTCCCGAGTAGGGAAGGTGAGGATTGGCCTCCATCTTAATAAGCCTTCCGTCTTTTACCACTCCGATAGCCGGACACTGCTGCGCACACATGCGACACCTAAGGGGCACCCTTCGCTCCCCCCCGTAGTCCACCGGATCCGGGGCCTTCTCCTTGGGCTTAAGGGTGTCTCCCAGGCGCACAAAAGGAGAAAAAGCCGCTATACCACCAAGCTTTAAAAACTTGCGTCTTGAAATTTTGGTCTGCATAAGCCTCCCCTCCAATCCTGACCTATTAGAGGATTTTGCAATACACTTTATTGCAAACCCGATGCCACTATTATGATTGAGAAAAGAGGCTATTAAGAAGGAATTAAAACGAAATTAAAAAACCGAAGCGTGCTTCCCCTGCAACTTACAGATTGCAGGGTGCAACTTCAGGATTCCGTGGAGATCTTTTGGGGACTGTCGCTGGGTTGCAGACCATAGCGGCGGAGCATGCGTTGCAGACTTTGTCTTTTCAAGCCCGCCAGACGAGCAGCTTGAGAAATGTTCCCTCCAGTGGACCGCAAGAGCTTTTTCAGATACTCTCGAGCAAAGCGATCCAAAGCCTCTTTCCTAGCTTTATGATAACTATTCAAAAAAGTGGTCTCAGCCTCAAAATCTCGCCCTTCTAAAACGGAAACTCTAAGATCTTCCGGAGTTATTTCCTTTCCGGGAGCCAGAAGCACGGCTCTTTTTATAGTATTTTTTAGTTCGCGCACATTCCCTTTCCAGGGCTGACGCATAAGAAACTCCAGGGCCTCGGGGGAAAATTGCAGGCCTTCCCTAGAGTATCGTTCCGCATATTGTTGCAGAAAATGCCGGGCCAAAAGAAGGATGTCCTCGCCCCTTTCGCGCAAAGGGGGCACCCAGAGAACTACCTCGTTCAAGCGGTAAAAGAGATCCTCCCGAAATTGTCCGGCCGCCATCTTGGCCTCTAAGTCCTGATTGGTAGAAGCAATAACCCTCACATCCACCTGTTTCACTTCCGTGCTACCCAAAGGGCGAATCTCCCTTTCCTCTAGAACCCGTAGGATTTTCACCTGAAGAGAAAGAGGCATGTCTCCTATTTCGTCGAGGAAGATAGTGGAGCGGTGGGCCTTGAGAAAAAGGCCTTCTTTGGTTTTGTCAGCCCCGGTGAAGGCCCCCTTTACATAACCGAAAAGTTCGCTCTCTAGAATGGACTCCGGGAGGGCCGCGCAGTTTACAGTGACCATCTGACGCGAGGACCGCTCGCTAAGATGATGGATAGCTCGGGCGATCAATTCCTTACCGGTCCCTGACTCTCCCAGAATTAGGACCGTAGCGTCCGTACGGGCAACCCTCTCCACTAGACACATGAGTTCCCGAAAGATCGGGGAATCTCCGATAAGACCTAGGGACTCCCACCACTCATGCCGTCTTTTAAGACGAAGGTTTTCGCGCAGGAGGAGGCTCCGTTCCAGGGCTCGCTCTACCAGATGTCGCAGATGATCCTTGTCAAAAGGCTTAGGAAGAAAATCATAGGCCCCCTCTTTCATGGCCTTTACGGCCATCTCTATGGTGCCGTAACCGGTGATGAGGATCACGGAAATGGTATGGTCTCTCTCACGGATCTTGCGTAAAAGCTCCAGCCCATCCATACCCGGCATGCGAATATCCGCCACCACCACCTCCGGAAGAAAACGACTGACCTTCCTCAAGGCCTCCTCTCCAGAGTAGGCCCTTTCGAACTCTACTCCTCGCAGAGGAGACAAAAGCCTCTCAAGAAGATGTACCATTTGGGGTTCGTCATCCACCAAAAGTATTCTAGGCATCTCTGACCCCCGGAAAAGTAATCCGAAAAAGAGTTCTTATCCCCAAACGTTTATAGATTTCCTCCTCCGGAGGAGAAAAGACCTCGATCTCCCCGCCATGTTCCTTCACCAAACCGTAGGTCACAAAGAGCCCGAGCCCTGTTCCCTTTCCTGGAGGTTTGGTGGTAAAGAAAGGTTCGAAGATGCGCGAACGGATGGAGAAAGGGATTCCCTCCCCGGTATCACCGACCTCCAGAATCACCCTTTTTCCCCGGGAATAGGTCCGCACCAAAATCCGGCCCTCTCCCTTAAGGGCGTCGTAAGCGTTGTTGAGAAGGTTTAAAACCACCTGACGCAGCCGATCTTTGTCTCCCATTAAAGGGAAAAGACGCGAAAGCTGAAGCTCCACCTCCACCCCCTTTTTCTGATAGGCAGGGTAAGTCATCTCTATTACCTGGTGCACTATGTCGTTGAGATCCACCTCTTCCTCTCGGGGAGCGGAATCCCTAGAAAACAAGAGAAGATCAGAAATAAGACGCTGACAGGCCCGCACTTGCTCCTCAATGATCGCAAGCTCTCGCTCGTCCCTGGTTTCTCGAAGAAGTTGGGTGTAGCCCAGGATAATACCCAGAGGGGTATTAATCTCGTGGGCCACTCCGGCGGCAAGCTGCCCCACCGCGGCCATCTTTTCCGAGTATATCAGGCGTTCGTTCATCTCCTTAAAGTGCGTCAAATCCTTCATGATTCCCTGACATCCCAAACGGCACCCCTCGGTACTTTCTATTACGTTGGCTGTAATAACCACATAGCGTTCTTCGCCCTGCATGGTAAAGAGCCAGGTCTCGAAATTGTTCACCCTGCCCGTACCGCAGAGCGTCTCTTTGTATCGTTCCCATTCTCGAGGGCAGACGAAAAACTCCTTAAGTGAGCGCTCCAGCACCTCCTCTTTGTGATTAAATCCCAAAAGCCTAACCCCTGAAGGATTGAGATCCAAAAATCTGCCTTCCTCATCGCAAAAGAAGATGGCATCCCCCGAAGCCTCAAAAAGACGGCGAAACTTCTGCTCCGAGAGGGCCAGCTCCCGGGTGCGCTCTTCCACCTTTTCTTCAAGGGTTCGGTAAAGATCCTGAAGGTGCCGGTGAGCCCTCTCCAAGGCCTTTTTGGTCAAGCGAAGCTCTCGCGTTTCTTCCTCTAGGACTTCAAAGGTTCGATGGACCCGAACAAAGATGAGGGTGAAAAAGGCCGCAAGGAGGATGAAGGTGGTGTTTAAGGCCCCGGAGAAGGGAGCAAGAAGGGTCCACAGGTAAGAGAGTTGGGTCCTTCCAAGAAGAAAACGCACCATGTGTCCTAGACTCCGGGAAAGAGAAAAAGCAGCAAATGAAAGGGAGAGACCGAAAAGGTAGACGAAGAGGAGGTTCCCCGGAGAGCGCCTTAGAAGGGAATAGGCCTCAAAGAGGGCGGCAAAGGATAGAAAGATCATCAAAGTGGCCCCGATAAAGTCCACGGTATAAAGAGGATAGAGAGGAAGACTAACAGGAAGCATATTTTTGGCGGGCGAAGCACCTCAAAGATTGCCACAAAGAGTACATGGCCGGCACGCAGAATACATGGTCAAAGCGAAGGAGATAGTAAAGAAAATGCTTCCAGCTTACCGGAGCCGGAATCTTCCCCTCAAAGGACGCCGAGTAATAGTAAGTGTTCAGGGAAAGATGGGTCTCCAAGAGATGGACTGCTAAGGCTTCAAAATTCCAGAGAAGAAAGAAGAAGAAGGTTAGGCGAAGATAAAACCAGGCAGGCGTCTTTTCATAAGGAAGCTTTCTAGACCAGTAAAAGAGAACGAGAAGCGCTCCGCCGAAAATCACATGGGCCAGAAGATGAACGTAAAGACCCTCCGGGGGAAAATGGGGCTGCGTGGCCCAAGCGGAAGCGGCCCCTAGCCAAAAAAGAACAAAACTCAAACCTAAGAGGACACGCACGAATTTATTATAAAAAATCCCCGCCAGATAGAAAAGTTTCTAACCCTTCCCCCGGGAAGACTTATCCGTCCCTTAAAAAGAAGCTCTTTTTCAGGGACCGGAGGTCGAATATTACCCTTAAGTACCCAGAGTCCCCTTTTTCCACAAATATTTTCGGGAATTCCCCAGAGGTGATACTGGCTTTCGGGGCGAGGGGCGGGGAGCTGATAAACGCGAGGGTGATCCGGAAGGTAAAAGGCTAGTTCCGAAGCCAGATAGCGATGATTGGTCACGATGGGTTCCCCGGGACGGCGGTACTTCTGGACCACCGCGGCCACTTCCCGCCAGCCGTAAAAACGGAAAAGGAGTCCGGCTACGGGACGGGGGAACTTCTCAGGGAAGCGAGGGAGTTGATAAAGGAGGGCCGTACCTAGAAAGGCCAGGATGAGTCCTGTAAAGTAGAGGCCCCTGAGGATACGGGCCAGGGGCCGGCCTCGAAGGGAAAAGATCACCCCGGCGGCAAGCCCTAATCCGGCCACGAAGAAGGGCATGGGCCAGTTGGCGTTCACCTTCCGGAGAAGGGAAAGCGGGAGCACGGAAAGATAAGGCCAAGCCGAAAGGGCCCAGAGATAGGTGAGCCGAGGCTCAGCGCGCCAGTCGCGACGCCTGAAAAGCATATAGGCCACCCAGAGAAAGAGCCCGAAAAGAAACGGTGATAGGACCCCGGCCTGCTCCAGAAAGAACCTTAGAGGCCCCAAGGGAGAAAAAAGCTCCTCCTGGAAATGGTGTTCCGTGTGCCGAAAGGTGATGAAATCGTGTTTGGCAATCCAGTAAAGATTGGGGGCCCACAAAAGAAAGGCCACCGTGAGGGTGAGCCAGGGTCCGGGGCTGCGGATCAGCTCACGGCGATAAAAGAGCAACCACAGGCCAAAGAAGAAACCGAAGGCCAGCATGGTCTGCTTGGTAAGGAGACCGAAGCCGCAGAAAATCCCCAGAAGGAGCCAGTTCCGCAAACGGTTCTCTTCGGCTGCCAGCCATCCAAAGTAGAGGGCCCCGGACCAGAAGAAAAGAAGCGGAGGATCGATGGTCATGAGAAGCCCATAGACCGTAAAGATGGGCACCAAGGCCGCGGCAAAGAGCGCCCAGCGGGCGGAAAGACGACCAAACATGCGATAAGTGAGAAGGTAGACAAAGATCAAGAATCCCACCCCGCAAAAGACCGCAGGCAGGCGTACCGCGTATTCGGAAATTCCCAAAAGCCTGGTGGAAGCCGCAATCAGCCAGGCCACCATCGGAGGTTTGCTGTAGTATCCCCAGGCCAGATTCCGAGACCAGTCCCAGTAGTAGGCCTCGTCTGGGGAGAGCTGGAGGGACACCTCCCGGATAAATCCCAGCCTGAAAGCCAGGATGATCAGGATAAAGAGGCCCTCGATAGAGAAAAGGAGATCTAGAAGCCCCTTTTCACGGCCCATCTTCGCCAAAGCCAGCCTCCAGAAAGCCCCAGAATTCCTCCGAAAAACCACCCGAAAAGGACATCTGCTGGAAAATGGTGCCCCAGATAGACCCGGGAGATCCCCACCAGCAAGGTAAAGACCACGGCCGCCGGGGCCAGAAAGGGATCAACCATCGAAAGACAGGCCGCCGCGGCCGCCGTATTGGTGGCATGGCAGGAAGGAAAGCCGTAGTGCTCGGCTGCCAGGGGCTTTTCCGTTATCCGAAACCGGCCGCCCTTGAAGACCCTTACCCCGGAAAAAGCAGCATAGGGCCTCGGCCGGGCAAAATAAGGTTTTAACAAGCGGGCACAACCCAGATCCGCCAGTGCCACCAACCCCAGGGCCAGAAAGGAGGCCACCACCCCCCGCCAGCCTTTCCGCAGGACCAAGATCAAAGAGAGCAGTCCGAAAAAGACATAAATGAAATCCTCCCGGCTTACAAGCACCATAAGCCGGTCCACCCAGGGACCGAGATCACGATTCAGGAGACGGAAAAGCGGGCTCAAATCTTGATATCCGCCTCCTCGGCGTCCCGGATAAACCGCTCAAGACCAACGTCGGTTAACGGATGGCGAAACATCTGCTTTATGACCTTGTAAGGGATGGTAGCGATATCCACCCCCAGTTCCGCGCACCGGCGCACGTGGTCCACATGGCGGATGCTTGCGGCAATGATCTCCGTCTCCACACCGTAGACCTCGTAAATCTGGACCACCTCCTCGATCACCGAAAGTCCGTCGTAGCCGATGTCGTCTATGCGCCCGATGAAGGGGGAAACGTAGGTAGCCCCCACCTTGGCCGCAAGCAGGGCCTGAAGCGGGGAGAAGACCAGGGTAACGTTGGTCTTTATCCCCTCAGCCGAAAGGGTCTTCACGGCCTTTATGCCCTCTTCAGTACAGGGGATCTTGATCACCGCATTGTCGCCGAGTTTGGCAAGCTCCCGGGCCTCGCGGATCATGCCCTCGGCCTCCGTGGCCACCACCTCCACGGATACCGGAAGCCCGGCACATTCCTTAAGGATTTCGCTTACGGCCTCCTTCCAGGGCCGGCCGGTCTTCTTGACCAGGGAGGGATTGGTGGTCACCCCGTCTAGAATCCCCAGGGCCTTTATCTCCCGGATCTGGTTTATATCCGCGGTGTCAATGAAGATCTTCATTCTCCACCTCCGTCTCAAGCCATACGGTTTCCTTAAGGAAACGTCTTAGAGGAGGGTAATCAAAATCCTCCTCCGTGTAAAGGAGGAGGTCCGCCGGAACAGGCAACGAGAGAAGGGAAAAGAAGAGCCGTCGGTGAAGATCCCGGTCCTTACGTTTCGCCACCACCACCACATCCACGTCGCTTCCCACGCCCCAGTCGCCTCGGCAAAGGGACCCCGTGTAGCCCACCCTCAGGATCTCGGGATGTTTCCCGGCCGCCTCCCTGGCCCATCTTTTAAGGGCCTGAAGCACTTCCTCTCTTTTCGGCCATTTTAAAACGAACGAATTCAAGGATCTTGCGGGCATGCTCTATGGCCTCCTCGGCCTGTTTCCGATGATAGTGTTCAAAGGGTGCCCCCTCGGGAAACCCGTTGGGATAGCGAGTGGGAATGTAATAGGTGTCAAGCACATAGGCTCCCTCCCGGATCTCCTCGGGTACAGGAAAGGGAAGCTCCTCAAGAAGCTTTACCAGCACGTGCCCCCACACATCCTGGCCCAGGAAAAGATGCAGGGCCTTTAAGGCCTTTTCCGCAGCCTGTTGCGCGGCAAAACAGGCCCACTCGTACTCTTCATCCCTCAGCGACTTTTCAGCGTGAGAGAGATCCCTTTCCGCCTGACGGAACCAGTCGCGCGATCTATCCGGCATGCCGCACCCCGGCGGAAAGCTTAAGTCTTAAAGCCTGAAGGCGGATGAAGCCCGCGGCGTCCCTCTGATCGTAGCCTCCGGATCGGTCAAAACTCGCCAGATCCTCCCGATAGAGACTCACCGGCGACCTGCGGCCCACGACCGTAACATTCCCTTTGTAAAGTTTAACCCGCACCGTACCGGTGACGTTTCTCTGAGTCTCCTCAATAAAGGCCCTTAAGGCCTCCATCTCCGGCGAAAACCAGAAGCCGTAATATATCAACTCCGAAAATTTGGGAACCAGGCTGTCCCGCAGGTGCATGACCTCGCGGTCCATCGTAAGGTGTTCCAGGGCCCGATGGGCCACCTGGAGGATGGTCCCCCCGGGGGTCTCATACACGCCCCGGCTTTTAAGCCCCACGAAACGGTTCTCCACCATATCCACCCGCCCCACGCCGTGGCGCCCACCGATCTCGTTTAGACGTGAAAGCAATTCGACCGGAGAGAGCTTCTCCCCGTTTACCGCCACCGGCACCCCGGCCTCAAAGTCTATCTCAAGGTATTCCGGCTCATCCGGGGCCTTCTCCGGGGACACGGTCATGCGAAACATGTCCTCCGGAGGCTCGGCCCAGGGATCCTCAAGGATCCCGCCCTCGTAGCTTATGTGAAAGAGGTTGGCGTCTATGCTATAGGGTTTCTCCCGGGTCACCGGGACCGGAATCCCGTGCTCTTCGGCAAAGCGGATTAGATCCTCGCGGCCTTCAAACTCCCACTCCCGCCAGGGGGCAATGACCTTGAAATCCGGAGCGAGAGCCGCATAAGTGAGTTCAAAGCGCACCTGGTCGTTTCCCTTGCCCGTTGCCCCGTGGGCCACGGCATCGGCCCCTACCTCCCGGGCCACCCGCACCTGCTCCCGGGCGATGAGCGGGCGGGCAAGCGAGGTCCCCATGAGATACCAGCCCTCGTAGGCCGCGTTGGCCTTTAAGGCCGTAAAAACGAACTCCGAGACGAACTCCTCCCGTAGATCCCGGATGACGATATCCTCCGCCCCCACCGAAAGGGCCCTGCGCCTCACCTCCTCCCAGTCTTCCTCCTGGCCCACATCCGCACAGAAG
>WFPH01000206.1 GCA_015487645.1 Thermosulfurimonas sp.
ACTCCCCGAAATGGATTTCCCGCAAAAGGGGGGTAAGGGTGAGGGGAACCCCGGTCCGTCGGCTAAGGAGCCTGGCTCCGTAAGCCGCGCGGGTAAGATCGCTGCCGTAGACGGCCTTCACCGGCAACCGGGCCAGCCTTTCGATCAGGGCTTCCGTGCGGGCGCGTCCGCGAGCGGAAAGAGGCACATCCCGCTGTCCGTAAAGGACTCCGCGCGGATTTTCGGTCTCTTCGTGGCGGAGGAGCAGGAGGAAAAGGGGGCGAGATTCAGAGGATTTCATTGAGGAATGAGAGGGCCTCCCTCTGGCCGAAGCCTTCCTTGATTTCGTCCAGGGTTTCCTTGAAGGTCTTGCCGGAGGGAAGTTTCAGCCGGTAGAGCCGGGCCAGCCTCTGCCGCAGGGCGTCTTCTTCGGGAAGGTAGGCCAGGTCCGGAGCTTCCCGATTCCCTAGCAGCCATTCCGGAACTTCTTCTACCCCGGCCTCAAGGTCTCGCCAGAACCGCACCTGATCCACTAGGTGCCCGTAAACCCCTCCTACATCGAGCTCTTCTATGATCTGGAAGAGGAGACTGGAAAGACCTAAAAACTCCGGAGGCATCTGGGCCTCTCCGGAAAGATCGCATTTTGTCTGGGAGAACATCAGGCGACAGGTAAGGGGCCGCCGGGCGTAAACCGCGCAGAGTCCCTCCGGGGTGAGGAGGGGGCAGGGCCCGATCTCGGACATCTGATCCTCGGGAGGGGGTTGCCCCTGCATGAGAAGCAGAGCCATGGTGTTGGGGGTGCTCCCCGGTCTGGGGTAAGCCCGCAGGCCTAGCATCCTGGCCTCAAGTTCCGGCGAGAGATCCTCCCTCAGATACCGGGCCTCAAGGGAGGTTGTCCAGAGGTGGGTGGTGCAGCAGCGGTGACATCCTTTCTCACACACAAAACTGAACGCGCGGGCCTCCTCTTCCACGAAGCGATAAAGGGTTTCAAGGAGGGCCTTCTTTTCGGAATAGGCGTAGTCCGGTTTTACCGGGACGAAAGCCGGACTCATGCGGACGGATTCTCCTGCGAAGCCAGCTTCTTTTCCAGCTCGGCCAGGCGTTTCTCGAGCTCGCTTATACGGCGCCCTTTGTCGTAGAGCTCTTTGCGCCGTTTGAGCCTCCCCGGGACCGAGATCAGGAAGATGAGCACCATCCCGGCGAGCAATGAAAGGATGATGACCACAGCCAGCGAGCTTTCGAACTGCCAGACCAGGAACTTTACGGCCACCGGAGTGGCGTTCTGGATGGCAAAGGCCGCGATGAGAACTCCGATAAGAGCGGCTAGAATGAGGTAAAATTCCATGGCTAAAAGTATGGTTCAGGCCTTAAGGGGTGTCAAGGATAGGCTGAAGGTCCTTTACGAGGATCGTCACCTCCTCGCGTTGGCCAAGCCCGGCGGGCTCCTGGTGCAGGGGGACCGCACTCGGGACGAGACCCTTCTGGCCTTGGCCCGGGAGTATATCCGTCGCAAGTATGCCAAGCCTGGAGGGATCTATCTGGGGTTGGTGCACCGTCTGGATCGTGTGACTTCGGGCGTGGTTGTCCTGGCCCGCACCTCCAAGGCCGCCCGGAGGCTTTCGGAGGCCTTCCGGGAAGGCTTGGTCCGGAAGGCTTATCTGGCCGTGGTGGAAGGCCGCCTTCCTCTCGAAGCCGGGGTCCTTAAGCACTATCTCCGCTGGGATGAGGCCCGAGGGCGCACCCTGGTTTCCGAAAGACCCGGGCCTGATTTTCGGGAAGCCGTGACCGGTTTCAGGGTCATCGCCCGGGGACTTGAGACCACCGCTCTTCTCCTCTTCCCTGAGACCGGGCGCAAGCACCAGCTCCGGGCGCAGCTTGCCCACCTGGGCCACCCGGTGGTTGGAGACCGACGCTACGGCTCCAGGAAACGGGTGGCCGGGGGGCGGGCCATCCTGCTTCATGCCCTGGCCCTAGGACTGGAGCACCCCGTAAAGCGTGTGTCCCTTTTCCTCTCGGCCCCGCTTCCGGACTACTTTCCCGAGGTCCAGCCGGATCTGGCTGAGATCCGGAAATTTTTTTCGCTAACCCATGGACAGGGAGAAGGTTAGGATATAGTGTTACAATTTAAGTTCAAGGAGGTGAGGGCATGTGTCAGGCCAGGGTAGTCGTCCGTAAGGGAGAAAGTGAGGAGGAGGTTATGCGGGACGTGGTGGCCCTGGAGGTAGAGCCCGAGGGGCTGGTCCTCCGGGCCTTCTTTGAGGAGCCCAAGAGGATCAAGGGGCGAATCAAGGAGATCGATTTCATGAAACACGTAGTGGTGGTGGAACCATGAAAGGGCAGGAACCGGAACTGGTCCTCTGCTCCCGCTGTGCCTGGCGGGCCCACTGCACCAAGCGTTTCTCCTTCGACAACACCAAGCCTATAAAGTGTCCGGACTTCAGCCTGGACATCACTCTCAGGAGCGAGGCCGAAGATGATCGTAAAGAGGATTCGGGAGGAACTTCTTAAGCATCTTCCGGCGGATCTTCCGGTGAAGGTAGAGGCCCCTCCCCGGGAGGAACTAGGCGATTATGCCACCAACGCGGCCCTGGTGGCCGCTGGAAGGCTGAAAAGGCCTCCCCGGGAGCTGGCCCAGGAGCTGGCGGAAAAACTCGCTCGGTGCGAGGATCTCTTTTCCCGGGTGGAGGTGGCCGGTCCGGGGTTCATCAACTTCTGGGTGGCCCCGGCTTACTGGCAGGGAGTGGTGAAGCGGGTTCTCACCCGCGGGCCGGAATACGGCCGAAGTGATCTCGGTCAGGGGCGGCGCGTGCAGGTGGAGTTTGTTTCGGCCAACCCCACCGGGCCCCTTCACATCGGTCACGGTCGGGGAGCCGCCGTGGGAGATACCCTGGCCCGGATTCTGGCCTTTGCGGGTTTTGAGGTGGTGAAAGAATACTACATCAATGATCGCGGCCGGCAGATGGAGATCCTGGGGCGTTCGGTGTGGCTCCGGGCCAGAGAGATCGCCGGGGAGAAAGTCGATTTTCCGGAGGATCACTACCGGGGAGATTACATCCGGGATCTGGCCCGCGAGCTTCTTGCCCGCAGGCCGGATCTCCTCGAGCTTCCGGAAGAGGAGGCGGTGAGGGTCTGTCGGGAATTTGCCCTGAGGGAGATTCTTTCCGAGATCCGGCGAGACCTTGAGGACTTCGGGGTCACCTACGATGTCTGGTACTCGGAGAGAGAGCTTTATGAAAAGGGCGAGGTGGAGGAGGCGCTGGCGGCCCTCACCCAGGCCGGACACCTTTACGAGAAGGAGGGGGCCCTCTGGTTCAGGGCCTCGGAGTTCGGAGATGAAAAGGATCGGGTGGTCAGGCGTTCGACGGGTGAGCCCACCTATTTCGCCTCCGATATCGCCTATCACCGGGAAAAGTTTCTGAAGCGGGGATTCGATCTGGTGGTGGACGTCTGGGGGGCGGATCATCACGGCTATGTGCCTCGACTCAAGGCGGTGCTCTCGGCTCTGGGCCTGGATCCGGAAAGACTGAAGGTTCTCCTCATACAGATGGTTAACCTTATCGAGGGGGGGAAGCTCAAGAGCATGTCCACCCGGGCCGGGGAATTCGTGACCCTGAGGGAGCTTCTCGAAGAGGTCGGGCGGGACGCGGTGCGGTTTACTTTCCTGACGCGCAAGTGTGACGCCCCGCTGGATTTCGATGTGGAATTGGTCAAGAGCCAGAGCAGCGAAAATCCGGTCTACTATGTGCAGTACGCCCATGCCAGGCTGGCGAGTGTTTTTCGTAAGGCTGAAGAGGTCGGCCTGCTCCCTCCCTCTCCGGAGGAAATCCCGGCTCATCGCCTGGACACCGCGGAAGACTTTCGGCTTCTCAAGTTGCTTGATGCCTTTCCCCAGGTGATTGAGGAGGCGGCGGCCTCCTTGGAACCTCACAGACTGACTTATTTTCTTCTAGACCTGGCCACGGCCCTGCACGACTATTACACCAAACACCGCTTCGTCTCCGAGGACGAAGAGCTTTCCCGGGCCCGGCTGGCCCTGGCCCGGGCGGTCAAGCAGGTGCTGGCCAGGGGATTGAATCTTTTGGGGGTCTCGGCCCCGGAAAGGATGTAAACTATGGCCAAAAGATTTCGAATAGAGTTGGGGTTTCTGGGATTGATCTTTGTTTTTCTTCTCCTGGTTTGTCTCTTTCTGTGGATGTTTATCCTGGGAGTCTGGTTCGGGCAGCGCATGGTGGGCAAGGGGCCTTCACCGGTGGCGGAAAAGACTCTGAAGGAGAAGATCCCGGAGGAGCTTCCGGCCGAGG
>WFPH01000207.1 GCA_015487645.1 Thermosulfurimonas sp.
AGAAAATCTATTCATATTCCACCCCCTTAACCGGAGTGGCCAGACTAAAAAGTTTCTGCTGAAGGTGTAAAATCTTCCGTCTCAACTCCGCCGGATTAAGCTCCTCATATTGCTTCCGAAGTCTTTCCTTCGTCTCCTCCGGAATTTTGGGATGCTCCAATACCCTCTGATAAGGGGTCTTCGGTTGATCATAGATTCTCCGAATCCGTCCATCCTTCTGCCTTTTTTCCTTCAACTTCATGGAAGGCCGGAAAAAGTTCACATAAAGACTCAACAGCCGAGACAATTCTCGCATGACCTCTAAAGCCTCCTCTGTATCGTACCGAAAATATCCCAAATACCTCCGAGCCACCGTCCAATTCTTCTGCTCCACATGACAGTTGTCATTTTTCTGATAGGGTCTTGAACGGGTAAAGATAATCCCTTGCTCCTGGCACCAGCGAAAGAGATGATGATTGATGAAGGCCGAATCATTGTCACAATCAAGACCTTTTAAAGGAAAGGGAAGCCTCCGGCGGATTTCCTCCAGGGCCAAAAAAGTCCATACTTGCGCCCGATTTTTGAGGGCCTCTATTTCCGTCCACTGTGTAGAAATGTCTACCAGGGTTAAAGACCAGGCAAAATCTCCCTTGGCCAATCCCCCATCGTGTCCCACAAGGTCCACCTCTACAAAACCCGGTTCGTCTTCTTTCCAGTCGGCATGGGTGCGGATGGCAATTTGTTTTTTAAGGAGGGTGCCGGGCTTGGTCCTGGCTCTGGATTTGAGCTTGAGGCGTTTTCTTTCTGGAGCCAGAAGCCTGTCTATAGTGGAGCGGGAAATACGCAGAAGCTTTTCCCGCACTTCCTCCGAGAGGCGTAATTCTCCGTGTTTTTCGAGTTTAGGAATTATTCCTGGGAGCATGGCCTTGAGGTGGAGGCTTGAGGGGTAATCCAAGATGGCCCACACCTTGATGAGGGCCTTTTTGACCTTTTGGTCATAGATTTTGGGGCGTTTACGTTTGATTTTACGGTTTGGGTCGGCCACGAGGATGATTTTGGGGCCTTTGGGGGTGGAGATTTGGATTTTCTTTCCGGCATTTCTCAGGAGCCAGGAGGCGTAGGAGCGGTTATATCCGGTGAGGCGGACAAACTCCGAGAGGATGAGGGACTTGATCTTTTTGGAGCGGGCCTTCTGGTAATCACGGGCATAGACCTTGATCAATTTCTTGCGGGTCATGAGATCAAGCTCCTTTGGAAATTTAGGCATGACATCCTCCTCCCTGGGAAAATGATCTCAGGGAGGAGGTTAAAGACTTTCGAGTAGATTTTTAAATGAGGCAACGAAATGGTTTTCGAATAGATTTTTAATGAGGCAAGTCGCCCTCTTGACAGCTCTTTTCCTTTCTTTATAGTTTAGATAGCCCTTCGGGCCTCTTGTGGATTTGCCCGCCTGAGGAGTCAGGAAAGGAAAATTCCCATATTTAAATTCTCTATTGAGGGGTGAGTTTCATGTCTCAAGAAGCCCTTATAAACACTGAAGAGCTCGAAGAACAGACCGAAGCGGTAGAGATTCTGGATCTCAGAGACCTTCGTCAGCGGCCTCTCAGCGAGCTGGTCACTCTGGCAGAGGCCTTCGGGGTGGAGAACGCTTCCGGGTTGCGGAAACAGGAGCTGATCTCGGCCATTGTCCGGACCCATCTGGAAAAGAAGGGAGAGGTCCGGGCTGAGGGGGTCCTGGAGGTCCTCCCGGAAGGCTTCGGATTCCTGCGATTTCCGGATTACAGCTACCTCCCCGGGCCGGAGGACATCTACGTCTCGCCTTCTCAAATTCGTCGTTTCGGGCTGCGGACCGGGGATACCATTACCGGCTTCATCCGGCCTCCGAAAGAAGGTGAAAAGTACTTTGCCCTTCTGAAGATCGAACGAATCAATTTCCAGTCTCCGGAGAGGGCCCGGGTGAGGGTGCCCTTTGACAGCCTCACCCCCATCTACCCCAACGAGTGGTTGCGGCTTGAGACCGATCCGGACAACTTCTCCACCCGAATCATTGATCTCTTTACCCCTATCGGGAAGGGACAGCGCGGGCTTATCGTGGCTCCCCCACGCACCGGAAAGACCATGCTCCTTCAAAATATTGCCAACGGTATCGCCCGCAATTATCCGGACATCTATCTCATCATCCTCCTTATCGACGAACGTCCCGAAGAAGTCACCGACATGGAACGCAGTGTGCCCGCAGCGGAAGTCATAAGCTCCACTTTTGATGAACCTCCACAGCGGCACACGCAGGTGGCTGAGATTGTGATCGAACGGGCCAAGCGTCTGGTGGAGCACGGCTATGATGTGGTAATTCTCCTCGACAGTCTTACGCGGCTGGCCCGGGCCTACAACACGGTGGTGCCTCCTAGCGGCAAGCTCCTTTCGGGAGGAATCGACGCCAACGCCCTTCATAAACCCAAGCGCTTTTTCGGAGCGGCCCGTAACATCGAAGAGGGCGGAAGCCTTACCATCATCGCTACCTGCCTGGTGGATACAGGGAGCCGAATGGACGAGGTGATCTTTGAGGAGTTCAAAGGTACGGGCAACCTGGAGATCCATTTGGATCGGCGGCTGGCCGATCGGCGTATCTGGCCGGCCATCGACATCCACCACAGCGGCACCCGTAAAGAGGAGCTGCTTCTGCCTCCGGAGATCCTCCACCGGGTGTGGCTTCTGCGGAAGGTTCTCTCTCCGCTCAATCCCGTGGATTGTATGGAATTTTTGCTCGATAAGATGAAGGATACCAAGAGCAATGCTGAATTTCTGGCTTCCATGAACCAGTAACTTGCAGCCTATAAAGAAGATCGGTAAACTAAACGCGAAATCAAGCCGTAAGGGGAGGCGAAGATGAAAAAAGACATTCACCCTGAGTATTATCCTGAAGCGGTGGTGCGGTGCGCCTGCGGAAATGAGTTTACCGTGGGGGCCACCCGGCCGGAGATCCGGGTGGAGGTCTGTTCTAAGTGTCATCCTTTTTTCACCGGGGAACAGCGCTTTGTGGATACTGAAGGTCGGGTGGAGAAATTCATGAAAAAATACGCCGAATACTACCAACAGAAAGAATCGGCCTAAGACATGGCTCTTTCGGAGCTCTATCTTTCCAAACTCGCCGAAGTTGAACGGCGCTATCGGGAGCTTTCGGAGCAGCTCTCCGATCCGAATCTCCTTGCGGATCGGGAGCGGTATGCCCGGCTGGCCCGGGAACATGCCGAGCTTGAGCCGGTGGTGGAAGCTTACCGCGAGTATCGTCGTATTCTCAAGGAACTGGCCGAAAACAAGGAACTTCTGGAGGAGGCCGACGAGGAACTTCGGGAGCTGGCCCGGGAGGAGATCAAGCAGCTTGAGGAACGACTGGAGAGCCTGGAGCAAGAGATTCCGATCCTGCTCCTACCCAAGGATCCCAACGATGAGAAGAGCGTGATCCTTGAGATCCGGGCCGGCGCTGGCGGAGAGGAAGCGGCTCTCTTTGCGGCGGATCTCCTACGTATGTATACCCGCTATGCCGAGCGCCGGGGCTGGAAGATGGAAATCCTTTCCGCCAACGAGACCGGTCTGGGAGGCTTCAAAGAGGTCATCCTGCGGATCGACGGCAAAGGGGCCTACAGTCGACTGAAATACGAGAGCGGGGTCCACCGGGTGCAGCGTATCCCGGTTACGGAATCCGGTGGTCGTATCCATACCTCTACGGTCACGGTGGCGGTCCTCCCGGAGGCCGATGAGGTGGAAGTCGAGATTCGACCCGAAGAATTGAGGATCGAGACCATGCGGGCCTCGGGGCACGGTGGCCAGCACGTGAACCGCACCGAAAGTGCCGTTCGCATCACTCATCTTCCCACCGGAATTACAGTTTACTGCGCCAACGAGCGCAGCCAGCACCAGAATCGAGCCACGGCCATGAAGATCCTGCGGGCCAGACTGTACGAAATGGCCCTCCGGGAGCAGCAGGAGAAGATCCAGGCCGAGCGCCGCAGCCAGGTGGGGACCGGTGAGCGCAGCGAGCGCATCCGCACCTACAACTTCCCTCAGAACCGGGTTACAGACCACCGCATAGGGCTTACGCTTTATCGGCTCGAGGAGGTTCTCGACGGGGATCTCGATGAGATCCTCGATGCCCTGATCACCCATTTCCGTACCGAGGCCCTGAAGCAGGAAGAGGAGGCCCTGCTGCGGGAGGCCGCATGATCGAGGCCTACCGTTTCGGGGAGATGGTGGTCTCGGGCCGCGTCTTTCGGCGGGATCTCAAGATCATCGAGGGGAGGGTTCGGCCGGATTGGTGGCGGAAGGAAGGACATTACCTGCAACCGGAGGATCTGGAGGATATTTGGGCCGCCAGTCCCGAGATCCTGGTGGTGGGCACCGGGGCTTCCGGGGTGATGCGGATCGATCCCCGGGTGGAGGAAAAGGCTGCTTCCCTGGGCATAAAGCTGGAGGCCTATCCCACCGCCAAGGCCGTAGAAAGATTCAACGAGCTCTGGCAGGCCGGCCGGCGCGTGGCCGGGGCCTTTCACCTTACCTGTTGAGGATCTTTTTAAGCCTCTTGCCCGGTCTAAAGGTGATCCTTAAGCCCTGCTTGGTTCTTTTTACCCTGAATTGACCGAATCCCCTCAAAGAAAGCCGATCCTTCTCTTTGAGACCCCGCGCCATCTCCTCGGCAAGACACTTGAGGAAAAGGCGGGCCTTTTCCGGGCCGAGCCCCAGCTCCTGAGCCAGCCTGCGAGACAACTCAAGCAGTCTGGCCAAGATAACGCTCCAAGAGATCGCGAACTTTCTCCAGGGGAGTTGGTTTCCTGAGAAGATGTAGCGGCCCCTGGTGTTTTTCCTGAACCTGTTGGAGTAACTCTTCATCTACGTGGCCGGTGAGAATAATTATCGGAGTTCCTGGAGGAAGCCCCTGCAGGAGCTCGCAGGCGCTCCCATCGGGCAGAGTGCAATCCGAAATGATAAGATCATAGCGTTGCTTTTCGCAAAGCTTGCGGGCTTCCGCTAAGGTTTCTGCTAGGTTAACTTCTATTTCCGGGAAAACGAGGGCAAGGTATTCTTCAAGTTGTTCCCGGATGGCGCTTTCATCTTCAATTATTAAAAGGTGTCTTTTCATGGTATGCTGGAGAATAATCTTTAATTCTTTAGGGATCAAGGGAGGAAGTAATGGCTCGGCTCATCCCGCAGGAACTTCTTGAGCTGCTGGCCTGCCCGAAATGCAAAGGAGAGGTGGAGTTGATAGAAGATCCTCCAGGGCTGGCTTGCCTGCGGTGTGATCTTTTCTATGAGATCCGGGAGGGTATCCCCATCATGCTCATAGAGGAGGCCCGGAAGTATTCGGAGGTGAGCCGAGGTGAGCCATCCCAGCGAACCTCCTAAGGCCCTTTATTTCGTGAGTGCCTTTGCCCGGCAACCGGAGACCGTGCGGGCTGCGGTGGAGGCCCTTTCCGAAAATCTGGGACCGGTGGTTAAGGCCTCGGAGTGGTTCCCTTTCGATTTCACCGATTACTACACTCCGGAGTTCGGGCGTCCGCTGGTAAGGGCCTTTTTCTTTTTCGGACTGAGGCCCCAGGAGGATCTGGTAAGGGTCAAATACTGGACCTATGAGCTTGAGAAGAGGTTTTCCGTCTCGGGCAGACGTACGGTTAACCTGGATCCGGGATATCTTCTTCTTTCCCGCCTGGTGCTGGCCACCTTCAAAGACTTTGCTCACCGTATTTACCTCGGGCGAGGAGTCTTCGCGGAGGTCACCCTGATTTTTCGCGAAGGAAGCTACCGGCCTCTGCCCTGGACCTATCCCGACTATGCTCATCCGGAAACCATCGCCCTTTTCAATCGCATGAGAGCGGAGTATAAGGAACTTTTGAAATGCTCATCGACAACTACGGCCGCCGAATCCGCTACCTGAGGGTCTCGGTTACAGATCGTTGCAACCTGCGATGTCTTTACTGCAGTCACAACCATTTTGAGTGGCTCCCTCCGGAGGAGATCCTCTCTTATGAGGAAATCTACCGGGTGGTTAAAGCGGCGGTCTCTCTCGGGCTTGAGCGGGTGCGGCTGACCGGGGGAGAACCCCTGGTGAGGAAAGATTTTGTTCAGCTGGTGGAGCTGCTTTCCGGGATTGAAGGGCTCCGGGATCTTTCCCTCACCACCAACGGTCTTCTTCTATCGGATATGGCCCGGGCCCTCAAAGAAGCCGGCCTTCACCGGGTGAACGTAAGTCTCGACACCCTTCGTGCGGATAGATTCCAGAAGATTACGGGTCTGGATGGCCTCTCGCGGGTCCTGGCCGGGATCGAGGCCGCTTTATCGGCGGGACTTCGGCCGGTTAAGATCAACACTGTGATCATGCGAGGGCTCAACGAAGATGAGATCCCGGAGATGGTTCGCTGGACGCTTTCCGAACCCTTGCACCTGCGTTTCATCGAATTCATGCCGGTGGGAGAAGGGGCGGACTGGGGGCCGGAGCGGTTCGTGCCCCTCAGCGAGATCATGGAAAGGGCCTCCGAGGTGGGCGAGCTTCAGCCGGCAGCCCTCGAGGGAGGGGGGCCGGCGAGGGTCTTCCGTCTTCCCGGAGCCCGGGGCACGGTGGGGTTCATTGCGGCTCTCAGCGAACACTTCTGCGGGAGCTGCAACCGTCTGAGGCTTACCCCCGAAGGTCGCCTGCGGTTCTGTCTTTTCTCCGATCGGGAATTTGACCTGCGTCCGTACCTGAACCAGGGAGAGGAGGTTTTACGGCAAGCTTTGCTCGAAGCTATTCGACATAAACCGGCTTCTCGATTGGACTCGGAGACTCCGAAGCGGGTCATGAGGAGTATAGGCGGATGATTGACAAATTGCGTGGAGAGGGGCAATATCAGGGTTCAACCTCCCAGATGGTTTCGGAAAGGATGGGGTTTCCTCCGGTAAAACCGGCCAGAAGGACGGAGAAGATCGAGTACGCGGTACGGGACATTGTCCTGACCGCCCAGGAGGCGGCTCGACAGGGCAAAGAACTCCTTTTTCTCAACATCGGCGACCCCATTCAGTACGATTTCTTCACTCCGCGTCCCATCGTCGAGGCCGCCTGTAAGGCCATGATGGAGAATCTTACCGGTTATTCCGCTTCGGCCGGGGTGGACGAAGCCATAGAGGCCATCCGGCGGGAGGCTCAGCGGGCCGGGATTGAGTCCGTGGATATCTTCATTACCACCGGGGCCAGTGAGGCCATCGATTTTGCCCTCACCGCTCTGGTCAACAGCGGCGACAACGTCCTGGTGCCCTATCCCGGTTATCCCCTTTATACGGCCATTCTGGCCAAACTCGAGGCCGAACCCAACCCTTACTACCTCAAGGAAGAATCCGGCTGGCAGCCTGATCCGGAGGAGATCGAGTCTAGGGTCAACGACCGTACGCGGGCCATCGTGCTCATCAACCCTAACAATCCCACCGGGGCGGTCTTCAGCCGGGAGGTCCTCCTTGAGATCGCGGAGATCGCCCGGCGACACCGGCTGGTCATTCTTTCGGACGAGATCTACGACAAGCTGGTCTTCGACGGTGACCGACACTATTCCATCGCGGCTTTGGCTCCGGACATCCCGGTGGTGACCTTCAACGGGCTTTCCAAGTGTTATCTGGCACCCGGTTTTCGTATAGGGTGGGGGATCGTTTCCGGCCCTCCCGAGGTGGTGAAGGACTACATAGAGGCCATTCATAAGCTGGCCCGGGCCAGACTTTCCACCAGTCATCCCAAACAGTATGCCATTCCGGTGGCCTTGGAGGGGGACCAGTCTCACCTTCCGGCGGTGCTGGATAAGCTTCGCCGGCGCCGCGACCTCACCTACAAAATGCTCAATGAGATCCCCGGGATCTCCTGTGTCAAGCCCCGGGGGGCCTTCTACGCTTTCCCTCGCATAGAGGTTCCGGGAGTCTCGGATCGGGAGTTCGTGCGAGAGTTGATCCTTGAAACCGGGGTGGTGGTGGTCCATGGGAGCGGCTTCGGGGAGGTCCCAGGCACGGCCCACTTTCGGGTGGTCTTTCTCCCCCCGGAGGAGGTCCTGGAGAAGGCCTACACGCGCCTGGCTGAGTTTGCGGAGAGGTTTTTCCGGAAACGGGGCCTTACGGTTTGATTCCGGTATAGATGGTCACCACCCCCAGAGTTAGAGGATAAGCCTCTAGCTCGATAAAACCGGTTTCCTCCAGCCAGGCCAGAACTACCTCCGGAGCGGCGAAGGCGTAGATGGAACGCGCGAGATAGAGGTAAGCCTCCCGGTCTCCGGTAAGAAGGCCCCCGAGAAGGGGCAGGTAGTTCCGAAGATAGAGGCGATAGAAGGGAGAGAAGAGAGGGTTTGTCGGGCGGGAGAACTCCAGGATAACCAATTTGCCCCCAGGTTTGAGCACCCGGTGGACCTCAAAGAGTCCCTTTTTGGGTTGAGCCAGATTGCGCAGGCCGAAGGCCATGGTGGCCCCGTAGAAGGTCTTTTCAGGGAAAGGCAACTCTTCGGCGTCTCCACAGACCGGCTGGATCAGTCTCCGCAGAAGATCTTTTCGCAGACGCCACTGGCCGTAGAGGAGCATTTCCGGGGTGATATCTAGGGCAACTACCGGGCGAGGAACCTGGCGGACGATCTCTCGGGCCAGAGTAAGGGTGCCGGCGCAGAGGTCCAGAATGGGGCCGGGGTAATCCCGAAGTTCCGCGGCCGTCCGCCTGCGCCAGTAAGCATCCCTTCCAAAACTCCCCAGCCGATTGACCAGATCGTAGCGCCGCGTGACCCGGGAGAACTTCTCTCTCACGAAGTGCTTCTTATCTTTCATGAAAGCTCCACGAAGTCTAAATCCTCAAATTCCTGAATTTCCCCTCGGCGGGCCAGATGCCGGAAGAAGACCCGGAGGGCTTCCTGTTTCAACCCCGAAAGATCATATTCCAGGCCCAGGAGATAGCTCAAGGCCTCAGCCGAACTGAGCTCCGGAGGGCGGTCTTCGGCAATCTCCCGGAGGTGGGCCAGGCCTGCAGCTCGGGAAAGATAGAGGGCTTCGGCCAGGGCCCGGAGGGTTTTCCGAAAGGCGATCGCGGCCGTTTTCCTGACCGCCATGACCGCGAAAACGAAAGGCAATCCAGTCTTTTCCGTCCATATGCCCCCGAGATCAAGGAGATTCGGGAAGGGAGGGGTTTTTCGAAGGCTAAGGGCCTCGTCTCCAATGGCGAGATAGCCGGCATCCTGAGGGCCGGCCCGGCCCGTACAATATCGGGGTTTTAGGCCGTAAAAATCTTCGAGGAGGAGTTTTAGGAGGGCCACCGAGGTGGCACTCTCCGGGGTGAGGGCCACGGTCTGGCCGGAGAGGGCCTTAAGAGGCCCACGGTAGAAGAAAAGCACGCTTCCCACCCGACCGGTGGCGCTGATGCTCACATCCGGTAAAAGCGCTAAATCTTTCTGGTTTTTGGCATAGGCCAGCGAGGAGATTAGCCCGGCCTCAAGTTCCCCTTTAGCGATGAGGCGATTCAGGATGGCCGGGGGAGCGTAAAGAATTTCGATCTCGGAGGGGAGAAGTTCCTCAAGTCGGTAGCGCAGGGGCGCGGTGTTGAAGTAACTCACCAACCCCAGTCTAAAATTCGGCATAGATGCGGGCCTCCACTTTTTTAGGACCCTCAAGGAGGTTCCGCAAGGGGTCGCGGCCGCCAAGAGGGCCCGAAAGGGCGATCATCTCCGGTCGAAAGCCTTCGGCCAGGGCCCCGAGGTCCGTCCTTCCAAGAGCTTCGGCTCCCCAGAGGGTACCCATGAGAAAATAGATCTCCGGGGGAAGGGAGGGATAGGCGTGATAGAGAGCCTCCATTTCGGCCAGGATCGAGAGACGGTCGTTGCTGGCCAGGCTATCGGTGCCCAGGCAGGGCCGGAGCCCGGCCTGTAAGAGATCCGGAAGCGGTGGCAAGCCCACCCCTAGGAAGATGTTGCTCCGGGGGCAGAGGCAGGGTCGAGCCCGCCGACGGGCCAGAATCTCAATGTCCTGCGGGCTTACCTGGACCACGTGCACGCAAATGGTTCGTTCGTCCAGGACTCCCAGACGATCCAGATAGGCCACCGGAGTGAGCCCCGGGGCCCGGAAGCCAGGCTGGAATTGTCCCCGTTCTTCGAGCAGGAGACGAATGGGGCCGCTTCCGTCCTGAAGGAACAGGGTTTCCTCCGGGGATTCCGCCACGTGGATGGAAAAGGGGCGGCCTTTGCGGCGTGTCCAGCTTTTGATGGCCTGAATGAGAACCGGCGAGACGGTGTAAGGGGCGTGGGGAGAAAGAGCATAGATCACCCGGGTCTGAGGAAGGCCTTTGAGAAAGTCCTTGAGTTCCGCCGTCCCCCGAAAATCGATGATCTCCCGAAAGTAGACCGTGAAAAAGGGGGCCTCGTGGAGGAGTCCCAGGGTTAGACCGGTGTTTCCCACTTCTCCGAGGAGACCGACGCCCTCCCGCCAGAGCTCCCGTAGGGCTTCGCCAGCGGCCTTGCGGACTTCTTCCAGGGAGAACTCGGCTCGTTGCCGGATGAGAGCCTTCACCCAGGCTACGAAGGAACCCGTGGGGGTAAGTCGGAAACGCATGACGGAGAGTTCAAGATGGGTATGCACGTTGGCCAGGGCCGGAAGCAGGGCCACTTCTCCCAGATCCACGGTGCGACCGGAGAACTCGCGACGTAAAGCGAGGTAAGGGCCTACGGCCGCAATTCGCCCGCCTTTTACCCCCACGGCCCCGTTCTCCAGAGGAGGGCCTTTCATGGGAAGAATCAGACGGGCCCGGAAAAGAACCGGTTCACGGGAGACGGGATATTCTTCCATTTACGTCATCAGGGTGTAGTCCATGCGGCGCCGACGGGGCTCGTAGCCGGCCTCCCGGATGATTCGACAGATCTCCTTCTCGGAGAGCCGGTGGGAGACCCCCGCGGCGGCTACCACGTTCTCCTCGATCATGGTGCTTCCGAAGTCGTTGGCCCCGAACTCGAGCGCCACCTGGGCCACCTTGGGCCCCTGGGTAACCCAGGAGGCCTGGAGATTGGGGACGTTGTCGAGCACGATCCGCGAAAGGGCCAGGGTCTTGAGGTACTCCACCGGGGTGGCCTTGGGCACGGGGAGGGCGGTGTTGCCGGGTTGGAAGGGCCAGGGGATGAAGGCGGTAAAACCTCCGGTCTCGTCCTGAAGCTCCCGGATGCGGAGGAGATGTTCCACACGTTCCTCGAGGGTTTCAAGGTGGCCGAACATCATGGTAGCCGTAGTTTTTAGACCCAGACGATGGGCCGTACGCATGACCGAGAGCCATTCTTCTGCGGAACATTTGTTGGGGGAGATCTTTTTTCGCACCCGGTCCACCAGGATTTCGGCTCCGCCTCCGGGAATGGAATCGAGCCCGGCAGCGATGAGGCGACGCAGAACCTCTTCCACACTCAGGCCTTCCTTGCGAGCAAAAAAGACGATCTCCGGAGGAGAAAACCCGTGCACGTGAACCTGAGGGAAACGTTCCTTGATGAAAGCCAGCATCTCCTCGTAGTAGGAGAGAGGCAGATCCGGGTGGAGCCCTCCCTGAAGAAGGATCTGATAACCTCCAAGGGCCAGGGTCTCCTCGATCTTTCGGGCCAGCTCCTCGAAAGAAAGCAGATACCCTCCGGGGTCTCCCGGAGACCGATAGTAGGCGCAAAACTTGCACCCCGAGACGCAGATGTTGGTATAGTTGATGTTTCGGTCCACGATATAGGTTACGATGGGCTCGGGATGCAGGCGCCAGCGGATCTCACGGGCCAGCATCCCTAGCTGGAAAAGGTCTGCGTCAAAGAGGGCCAGGGCCTCCCTGCGGCCCAAACGCTCCCCGGCCAGCACCTTTTCGGCGATTTCTGGAAAGGAGGGCCTTTCCATGGTAATTACCATTTAACAGTCGCCCGGAGGGGCGTCAACAAAGGCGGAAACCATGGGAAAGGGACAGCGACGAAACGAGTGGCCTCCTGAGGACTGGTTCGGGAAGTTCTATCTGGCCGATCTGCACGTGCACAGCCGTTTCAGCCGGGCTACGAGCCGGGAGATGGGAGTGCCGGCGCTGGCCCGGGTGGCCCGGGAAAAGGGCCTGGCTCTGGTGGGTACCGGGGATTTTACCCATCCGGAATACTTCAAGGAGCTTTGCGAACTCCTTGAGCCCGCTCCGGAAGAAGGACTCTATGTCTATCGGGAGGACCCTGAAGGGCCCCGTTTCATCCTCTCGGCCGAAGTTTCCAATATCTTCTCCCAGAACCACCGCAAGAATCGCCGGATACATACTTTGATCCTGGCCCCCTCGCTTGAGGTGGTCCGGGAGATCAACCTGGCCCTTTCACGGCTAGGGGATCTCTCCGCGGATGGACGCCCTACCTTCGGCTTTCCGGTAAAGAAACTGGTTCGCCTGCTGCGAGAAATCTCTCCCGAGATCATCATCATTCCCGCTCATGCCTGGACTCCCTGGTACTCCGTATTCGGTTCCTTTTCAGGGTTCGATTCCGTGGAGGAGTGTTTCGAGGAGGAAACCGAACATATTTGGGCCCTGGAGACGGGGCTTTCTTCCGATCCGGAGATGAACTGGCGGGTTTCGACTCTGGATCGTTACACCCTGGTCTCAAACTCCGATGCCCATTCTCCGGCCAAGCTCGGCCGGGAGGCCAACGCCTTCTGGTATCCCATGAGCTATCCTGATATCCTCAAGGCCCTGAGGACCGGGAACCTGGCCTTCACCATCGAGTTTTATCCCGAGGAAGGTAAATATCACTTCGATGGCCACCGGGCCTGTGGCGTGCTCTTTCCTCCGGCTGAGACCCGGGCCCACGGAGGGAAGTGCCCGGTCTGTGGAGGCTCCCTCACGGTGGGTGTCATGCACCGGGTGGAAGAACTGGCCGATCGTCCCGAGGGCTATCGGCCCGAGGGCAAGCCCCTTTCAGTGCACCTTGTGCCCCTGGAGGAGATTATCGCGGAGGCCCTAGGAGTGGGCCCTCAGAGCAAGCAGGTGAAGCGAACCTATCGGCAACTGGTGGATCTTGGCGGAAGCGAGTTTGCTCTGCTTCTCGAAAAGCCCCTTTCGGAGCTTGCGGCCTTCGTGCCTGAACGCATTCTTGAGGGCCTGCGGAGGGTGAGAGAAGGGCGGGTTTTCGTCCGTCCGGGCTACGATGGGGTCTATGGGGTGGTTTCCATCTTCGGGGAGGAAGATTCTACAGAAATGAAGGATCTTCCTCGCCAGCAAAGCCTCTTTTAGAGTTTGGGAACTTTTACGTGCGGGAAGGTTTCAGGTAGCGGCTTCCTGCGGAACACTTCCCGCTCAAGGCTTCTTTGAGATCGAAACCCGTAGGTTTCTGGAAGACGCGCAGGTCGAATTCCGGGGCGGCGGCCAGGATGTGGTCGAAGATGTCCGCCTGGACTTTCTCGTAAGGTACCCAGCGGGTATCGGCCACGAAACAGTAAATTTCTAGGGGCAAGCCCTCGGCGGTGGGCTGGAGATGACGAACCATAAGGGTCATGTCCTTCCGGATCATGGGGTGGGCCTTGAGGTATTCTTCGATGTAGATGCGGAAGGTACCCAAATTGGTAAGACGTCGGCCGTTAAGCGGTGAAAGATCAGGATCCAAGCCCGTGCGACGGTTGTATTCCTCGATCTCCCGGAGCTTGTGTTCGAGGTACTCCCGGAGAAGGTAGATCCGTTTGAGACGCTCGAGGAGTTCCTCATCCACGAACTTCACGGAGCTCTGATCTACCAGGATGTGGCGTTTGATCCGGCGGCCACCCGAGCACTCCATCCCCCGCCAGTTCTTGAAAGACTCCTCCATCAGGCGGTAGGTGGGGATGCTCACAATGGTCTTGTCCCAGTTCTGAACCAGGACGTTGTAAAGAGTCATCTCGATGACCTCGCCGTCGGCCCCGAACTGGGGAGCCTCGATCCAGTCGCCGATGCGGATGAGGTCCTGACTGATGATCTGGACGCTGGCTACGAAGGAAAGAATGGTGTTGCGAAAGATGAGAAGGAGGATGGCGCTCAGGGCCCCGAGTCCGGAAAGAAGGCCCCAGGGGGAACGCTCAAGAAGAGTACAAACGGCCACGATTCCGGCCGCCAGCCAGACCAGAAATTTGAGTATCTGCACGTATCCCCGGATGGGATGACGCCTGGCAAAGGGCAGGCGATTGTATAGCTCAAGGGCTACCGAGAGCCCTCGGTTGAAGATGAGGGCCACGATGGGGGCCATCAGGATCTCTACCAGTTTGGTAAGGGGCCCTTTAATCTGGGGAACGAAGCCGCTGCCATAATAGAGCACCGAGAGGGGCACCAGATAAGCCAGGGCCGAGAAAACCCCGTGTTTTACCAGGAGATCGTCGATGTCGGTGCGGGAACGCTCTGCCAGGCGATGAAGGGAAGAGATGAGAAGCCTGCGGGTGAGCCAATAAGCCAGCCAGGCCGAAAATCCGAGCAGAAAGATTTTCCCTAAAAGGAGGGCTTCTGGGGGGAGATTGCCCGGTTTCATGCGAAGAGGGTGGCTTTAAGGGCCTCGGCCTTCTCGAAGGTCTCCACGATGGCCGGATAGAGGTCTTTCTCTGTGACCTTGGCGGCTTCGAGGAGGCCCTCAGGCAAATGATAGGCAAAGGTGTCCACCCCCGCACCGATCCCCATAAGGTTGACCAGAGCGTTGGCCAGGGCCGTGAGGGCCGCAAGATGGGTCTGGAGCATCAGGCTTTCGTCATGATGAGCTCGCACGGCGAAGTAGACCTCCCGCGGGAACTCCCACCGACGAAGAAGCTCCGCGCCTACGATGGCGTGGTCCGCCCCGAGGACCAGCCACTCCGCCTGCATGAAGGTGAGCTCCGGGTTCTTCTCGAGGGTCTCCTCGAGTTTTTCCAGCTCGCCTTCCACGTAGAGCCCGAGCACGATCTTTCCGATGTCGTGCAGCAGGGCCGCGGTGTAAAGATTTTCCGGGCGGTGCAGGCCGGCCCGATGAGCCAAGGTCTCGGCCATGAGACCACAGGCCATGGAGTGCATCCAGATATCCTGCGGGCTCAGGTTGTAGCCCTTGATGGGTTCCTTGAGATACTGCCCCAGGCAGGAGGCGATGAGGACGAACTTGATCTGATTGATTCCCAGCAGGGAGAAGGCCTGAAGGAGGGTGTTCACCTTCCGGGGGAGCCCAAAGGCCGCCGAATTGACCAGCTTCAAAAAATTGGCCGTGATGGCGGCGTCGTGTCTGACCACTTTTTCAAGTTCCCTGAAGTCCACCTCTTCGTCCTGGAGGAGCCGCAGGGCCCTTTGGGCGGTTTCGGGAAAGTTGGGAATGCGGTCGACCTTTTCGAAGATCTGATCCAGGACGGTATCCGGTCTCACCAGGATTCCACCTCTTTTAAAGTGTAAACTTTGAGTCCCTCCCTGAGAGAGACTTCCATCCTCCTCGGGAGAGGCTCACCCACCTTTTCGGCCTTGGGGAGCAAGCCCAGCCTTCGAAGGAAGAAGCGGGCCGCGGCTACGTTTTTGGCCCCGATATCGAGCCACTTAGGCGAGACCTTGAAACGTCCGCCTCCGGCTACTACCAGCTTGGCCCTAGAGGGTTGGCCTCCTCGATTCTTGAATTCCTGGATGAAACGAGGCAACCCCTCCTCGGCAAAGAAAGCCGGAAAGCCCTCCGGGGCCGTAAGCCCCCGGCTCTCGGGTAATACGTATTGTATCAGACCGGCCACGCCGGCTTCCTCGTCCACCAGCCCTACGGCCACACAGGCTCCCAAATTTTGGGTGTAAAGGATATCCGTGGGAGAGGTTGTGATTTGAAACGTACCCTGGTGTACCAAGATCTTCATCAAGATTATCTTGCCTTAACCCTCGAGGATGCGCAAGAGTTTAGTGGGGGCCGTGACCACATCTAGCTGATCGATCTCGGCCAGGGCCTTGCGAACGTCGGCTTCTCGGGCCTCGTGCGTGAGCATGACGATGGGCACCGGACCTTTCTCCTGGCGGCCTTTCTGGATCACCGAGGCGATGCTGATTCCGTGGCGCCCCAGGATACCGGAGATATTCGAGAGCACCCCCGGTCGATCCACGGCCGAAAAGCGAAAATAATATCGGGAAACAACATCCTCCATGGGTTTGAGCCTGACCGGATTTTCCCGGAAGAGGATGGGGCCTGGTCGGCCGCCCGAAAGAATAAGGTGGGCGGCATCCAGAAGATCGCCCACCACGGCGCTGGCCGTGGGTTCAGCCCCGGCCCCAAGGCCGTAGAGCAAGACCTCTCCCACAAAGTCCCCCTCTAGGAGAAACCCGTTGAAGGCTCCTCTTACGGAGGCCAGCACATGGCCTTCCGGGATTAGAGTGGGATGGACCCTTACCTCTACCTGGCCGTTCTCTTCTCTGGCTAGGGCCAGGAGTTTGGGCACGAAGCCGAATTCCCGGGCAAAGACGATGTCCGGTACCTCGAGCCCGGTTAGACCCTCTTCGTAGATCCTCTCCGCGGGAACGAAGCTTCCGTAAGCCAGGGTGGCCAGGATGGCCAGCTTGTGGACAGAATCCCGCCCGGAGATATCCAGCGTGGGGTCAGCTTCGGCGAAGCCCCGGGCCTGGGCTTCGGCCAGGGCTTCCCTGAAAGGCAGACCTTCCTCGGTCATCCGGGTGAGGATGTAGTTGCAGGTGCCATTCACGATGGCCGTAATGCGGCGAACCCGATTGGCCGCCAGACTCTCGCGGAGGGTTTTGATGATGGGCACTCCTCCGCCCACCGCGGCCTCGAAGAAAAGCCCACGTCCGGCCGCCTCGGCCGCCGAGAGGACCTCCGGGCCGTGTTCGGCCAGTACGGCCTTGTTGGCTGTGACTACGTGTTTGCCCGCGGAAAAGGCCCTCAGGATATAACTTTTGGCCGGCTCGATTCCGCCCATGAGCTCACAGACGATCTCTATCTCTGGATCCTGCAGGAGATCCTCGGCGCGGGTGGTGAGGATCTCACGTGGAACCTCGAGGGCGCGCCGCTTGTTCGGGTCTCGTACCAGAATCTTCTTGATCACCAGGCGAACCCCGGTCTTCCGGGCTAGGAACTCTCCGTTTTCCGAAAGGAGCCGGTAGACCCCTGAACCCACTACTCCCAACCCCAGGAGCCCGATTCCAATCTCCCGCATCAGGCGACCTCCGAAAGTTTCAATCTCTCGGCCCAACGCTCGGAGAGGACCTCCTTGAGAGGCTGGTGTTCCGGCAAGGCCAGGGCCGGATCCTCCTCAAGGAGCCGGAAAGCTTCTTCGCGGGCCACCAGCAAAACATCGTAGTCCCGGATGAGATCCGCTCGCCGGAATTCGAGATATCCGTGCTGTCTGGTCCCCAGGAATTCCCCGGGCCCTCGGATCTTGAGGTCCTCCTCGGCGATGCGAAAGCCGTCGTTGGTCTCCGTGAGCACCTTGAGTCTCCGCCAGGCTTCACTTCCCGGTGATACCTCATGGGCCACCAAAAAGCAATAGGACTGGCGCTCGCTACGGCCCACACGGCCCCGGAGCTGATGGAGCTGGGAGAGCCCGAAGCGTTCGGCGTGTTCGATAACCATGACGGTGGCTTCGGGCACGTCCACCCCTACCTCAATGACGGTGGTGGAGACCAGGATCTGGTAATCTCCCCGTTTGAAGGCCCGCATGATTTTTTCTTTTTCCAGGGGGCTCATACGGCCATGCAGAAGCCCGACCTTGAATTCCGGAAAGACCTCTTTTTGTAGGTATTCCGCCCATTCTGTGGCCGAAAGGAGATCCAGTTTTTCGGACTCCTCGATGAGGGGCAGCACCACATAAGCCCGGTGCCCCCGGCGCACTTCCTCCCGAACCTTTTCGTAAACTAGGTGACGACTTCGGGCGGAGAAGAGCTCGGTTTTTACCGGTTTCCGGCCCGCGGGAAGCTCATCAATGACGGAAACCTCGAGATCGCCATAGACCGTCAGCGCCAGGGTGCGAGGGATGGGGGTGGCGGTCATGACCAGGGTGTCGGGAGAGACCCCCTTGGCTTTGTCCCGCAGAGCGGCTCGCTGGAGGACCCCGAAACGATGTTGCTCGTCAATGATGACCAGCCCCAGCCGTTTGAACTCCACGTCCTCCTGAAAGAGGGCGTGGGTGCCGATGACGAGATTTACATGCCCTAGGGCCAGGGCCTGTTTGACTTCCCGTTTGCGGGCCGGAGGGAGTCCTCCGGTGAGGAGGGCGGTCTCCACCCCGGCCAGGCCGCAGAGCTCCCGGAAGTTGGCGTAATGCTGTTCGGCCAGGATCTCCGTGGGGGCCATGAGAGCCACCTGATAGCCGTTGTCGATGGCGATGAGGGCCGAAAGGAAGGCCACCACGGTCTTTCCGCAGCCCACGTCTCCCTGAAGCAGCCGGTTCATGGGCACGGGACGGGCCATGTCCCGTTTGATTTCTTCGAAAGCGCGTTCTTGGGCCCGGGTGAGCTTGAAGGGCAGCCGACCGAGGAATTCTTCCACCAGGGAAGAAGTGGTGCGGAAGGCGATGCCCGGGTCTTGTTTAATTCTCGAACGTCGCAGGCCCAGCGCCAGCTCCAGGAAAAAGAATTCGTCAAAAGCCAGGCTTTTGTGGTAGAGACTGCGTTCGGCATTTAGGGCCGAAAGATCCACGTCCTCCGGGGGGAAATGGAGCTTTTGTATGGCCTCCGAGAGGGGAACCAGTCGCCGGCGTTTCAGGATTTCGTGCGGAATGAAGCTTACAAGCTTTTCGGCATACTGCTCTACGGCCTCCCGGATGATTCGGCGCAGGACCTTGGGCGAGACTCCTTCAATGGCCGGATAGACCGGAAGAATCCGTCCTACATGCAATTCCAGCCCGGGGGCTTCGGGATCTTCCACCTCGGGATGGATCATCTCGAAACGGCCCCCGAAACGGGAAACCTCTCCCGAGACGATGAGTACCCGTCCCGGCCGGAAGGTTTCCCGCAAAAGGCCCTCCCGGAAATGAAACCACTTTAAAGCCAGAAGCCCGGTGCCGTCCGAAAGCAAGGCCTCGTAAACCCGACGGCGCTTGAATCGCACCGGACCGGAGAGCACCACCTCGCCCTTGACCACAGCCTTTTCCCCGACCCGTAGGGCCTTGATAGGGGTATAGCGCCGCCGGTCTTCGTAGCTTTTGGGTAGAAAATAGAGAAGATCCTCTATGGTGTGGATCTCGCGGGTGGCCAGACGGGCCGCCAGTTTTGGTCCCACCCCTTTGAGAAACTGCACCGGCGTTCGGAGTTCCTCCCGAAACCGATGATAGGTCTCGAGATCGGGATAAGGAGGAAATTCTTCCGGGATTTCCGGTTTCTCATCCAGATCCGAGGAAAGCTCAAGGAGTCTCTGGATACGTTCTTTTTTTTCCGCAAGAGTGAGAGCATCCAGCCCGTTTACGAGATCCCTAAAGCGACGTCGAAGTCCCGGAGGGAGTTCCGAGGGGGCTTCCTCAAGCAGGGTCTTCAGGGTCTTTTCGAGGTCGCGAACCTTGGGTAGAAGGGCGAAATCCTTACGGGCGCAGAAAAGAAGGGGTTTGCGGAAGCGTTCTCGCCATCTTTCAAGAGGCTCTGCCATAGCTTTAATTTTAACATTGTCACACGGAGTTTCGGCCTTATTTTCCATCTATAGAAAGACCGCGGAGGTGAAGATGAGCGAGAAGATCCAGGAGCTTCCGGCCCGACCTGACGAGATCAAGGATGTGCCTATCATTCCCAGTGATGCGGTAATCTTTCCGCATATGATCGTGCCTTTTGTGCTTACGGAGCCCGGGCTTCTAAAGGCCGTAGAGGAGGCTCTTTCCCGGGATCGGCTGGTGGCAGTGGTGGCGGTCAGGGACCCCAAGTCGGAAAAAAAGGAAATCTACGAGTATGGGACTCTTTGCCTGATCCTCAGGGCCAGCCGGGTAGAGCTTGATCGGGTTCGGATCGTGGTTCAGGGGCTGACCCGGATACGCCTCCTTTCCTTCTTACAGGAAGAGCCCTTTCTTTTGGCGCGCGTGCAGCAGCTTTCGGAGAGCTTTTCTCCGGACCGGGAAGCCGAGGCCCTCGCGGTCAACATTCGCCAGATGTTCACCAGGATCGTGGAGCTATCTCCTTATCTTCCCGGGGAGCTCCGGGGGCTGGTGGAGAACCTGGAAGACCCGGGTATGCTGGCCGATCTCTCGGTGGCGCATCTCAATGTGCCCCTGTCTGAAAAGCAGGCCCTGCTTGAGATCCTAGATGTCAAGGAGAGGCTCAACCGGGCCGTAAGGCTTTTGGCCGAGCAGCTCGAGGTCCTGGAACTCGGCCAACGTATTCAGGCCGAGGTGCGGGACCGTATGGAGAAGGCCCAGAAAGAGTATTACCTGCGGGAACAGCTTAAGGTCATCCGCAAGGAGCTCGGGGAGGCCGAAGGGGTGGAAGCCGAAGCGGAGGAGCTGCGGGAGAGACTGGCGAAGAAGGCCCTTCCGGAGATTGTTCGTCGCGAGGCCGAGAAGGAGATCCAGAAATTGGCCCGCACCCATCCGGCCTCGGCCGAATACACCGTGATCCGTAACTACCTGGACTGGATCCTGGAACTTCCCTGGCTGGAGTCCACGGAGGAACACCTGGATCTCCGGGAGGCTGAGCGCATCCTGGACGAGGATCACTACGATCTAGAGAAGGTCAAGAGGCGGATCCTGGAGTATCTGGCGGTGCGGAAACTCAACCCGGAGATGAAGGGTCCCATCC
>WFPH01000208.1 GCA_015487645.1 Thermosulfurimonas sp.
CAGGTACCCATACTTAAAATAAAAGACTTGCGGAAGCCGAAGTAAAGAGTTAATAGCCTCCGGGATGGATTACTTCCTGTGGCTTAACGCCTACGATGCCGAAGGTAAGGCCTATCTTTTCACCAAGCCCAAAAAGGTTTTGGTTTTTGAAGACGGAGAGCCTAGGGAGTTTCTTCTTGAAATAGAAAAGGCCGTAAACGAAGGTTTTTATGTCGCAGGCTTTTTAGCCTACGAATTCGGATACTATCTTGAGGAAAAACTTAAACCCTATCGGGGAAGGCGGCCGGAAGGTATTCCACTGGTCTGGTTCGGCGTATTCGAAGCCCCCAAACCCTTTAAAATAGAAACCGCACCCGGGGTCGCTCGCGTTCACATATCCGACCTCACTTTAAATATTTCTCCGGAAGCCTATCGGGAGGCCATCTCCCGCATCAAGACCTATATCGCCTCCGGAGACACCTATCAGGTAAACTACACCCTGAAATATCATTTCAAATTTGAGGGTGACCCCAGGGATTTCTTCTTCCGCCTTCTGAGAAAACAGCGGGTTCGTTATGCGTCCTTGCTCTCTACTCCGGAGTTTTCGGTATTGAGTCTCTCTCCGGAGCTTTTCCTGCAAAAGCAGGGCTCACTTCTTCGAAGTTCCCCCATGAAAGGGACCGCTCCTCGAGGCCGATTTTGGGAGGAAGATAAAAAAATTGCTAAGTGGCTTTCAGAAGACATCAAAAACCGGGCCGAAAACATTATGATTGTGGACCTCATCCGAAACGACCTCGGCCGGATCTGCCAGATGGGCTCTGTCTGGGTGCCGGAACTCTTTAAGGTTGAGCGCTACCGCACGGTCCACCAGATGATCTCAACCGTGGAAGGAAATCTCCGAGAAGGGACTTCGTTTTACGAAATCATAAAAGCCCTTTTTCCCTGTGGTTCGGTGACCGGGGCCCCGAAGATAAGGACCATGGAAATCATCGCTGAGCTTGAGGCCGAGCCCCGAGGGGTTTATACCGGAGCCCTCGGTTTTATCACACCGGACGGAGACTTTATCTTCAATGTGGCCATCCGCACGGTGGTCTTAAAAGGCAACCGTGGAGAGTTCGGTATCGGTTCGGGGATAGTCTGGGATAGCGACCCCGAAGAAGAATATCGGGAGTGTCTGTTAAAGGCCCGATTCCTTACCGAAGATCCTCCGGAATTTAAGCTCGTTGAGACCCTCCGGTTTGAGCCTGAGCAAGGCTTTGTAAGGCTTGAAAAACACCTGGCCCGACTTAGACGCTCTGCGGCTTACTTTACCTTACCCTATCCCGAAAAACGCATCCGGGAGGAACTCGGGAAACTCGAGCGGAATCTCTCCCAAAGGGCCCGCGTAAGGATTCTTCTTTCGGAATGGGGGGAGGTCTCGGTGGAGGCAGGCTCCTTAAAGGACTTTCCCCGGCCCATAAGGGTGGGGCTCAAAAAAAGAGATTTTTCTGCGGAGCCTGCCTTTTTATTTCACAAAACCACTCACCGCCCCTGGTATGAAGAGGCTAGGAGAGAGGCCGAAAAACTGGGACTTACCGAAATCGTTTTCTTTGACGAAAAGGGGCGCCTTACCGAAGGCACCATTAGCAATGTTTTTCTGGAAATAGATGGTCGACTTTACACTCCTCCACTTGACCTCGGCCTTCTTCCAGGGATCCTACGGGAAAGCCTACTTGAAGCCGGTCGCTGCAAGGAAAGAGAAATCCATCTTTCGGATCTTCGGCGCGGAAAACTTTACCTCGGAAATTCGGTCCGAGGCCTTATTCCAGTTGAAGTCGTAGAGTTTTTATTTTAAATTAGCCCCCTCAGTCTCCTCTCAAATCTTTTTAGTTTCCGTGGACTTCGAAAAGGTCTCAAAGAGGGGTTTAATGAGATCAATAGGCAACGGAAAGACGATGGTGGAATTGTTTTCGGTAGCCACCTCCCGCAGGGTCTGGAGGAATCGGAGCTGGAGAGAAGCCGGCTGCTCGGACATAATGCGCGCGGCCTCGGCCATGGTCTTTGAGGCCTGAAGTTCGCCCTGGGCATTAATAATCTTGGCCCGCCGTTCACGCTCAGCCTCGGCCTGCTTGGCCATGGCGCGCTTCATCTCCTCGGGAAGATCGATCTCCTTGATCTCCACTTTGGAAACTTTAACCCCCCAGGGCTCGGTGTCGGCATCGAGGATCTCCTGTATCCTAGCGTTGAGTTTATCCCGCTCGGCAAGGATCTCGTCAAGCTCCGCCTGCCCGCAGATGCTCCGCAGGGTGGTCTGGGCCAGCTGGCTCGTGGCGTAATAGTAATCCTCGACCTGGATTATGGCCTTTTCAGGTTCAACCACCCGGAAATAGACCACCGCGCTTACATTTATGGACACGTTGTCCCGGGTGATAACCTCCTGAGGAGGGACATCCAGGGTAACCACCCTCAGATCTACCTTCCGCATCTTATCGATGACCGGGATAAGAATAATCAGTCCCGGACCTTTGACCGCAAGAAACCGACCCAAACGAAAGACCACTGCCCGCTCGTACTCCTTAAGGATCCTTATAGCCGAGGACAGAAAGAAAATGGCCAGAAGAATCAAAAAAAGAAAAGAAAAAGTCATTTTGTTCCCCCTTTTGAAATTTTTAACTAAATATAAACCCAATCAAAACGGATGCAAATCTTGACCCTTACCCTCCAATCCCATAAAAACATTTGAAGGAGGGCAATTGAAATGGAAAAATTAATAGAGGATCTTCTGCGTCCCGAGGCTTATCCTCATCGGCCGGGGGAAATCGAGCTTAGACAAACGCACATTTCCTGGGTCTTTCTGGCAGACGAGCTGGTCTACAAGCTCAAAAAGCCGGTGGACTTCGGCTTCCTAGACTTCACCACTTTGGAAAAACGCAAACACTTCTGCGAAAGGGAAGTGGTGTTAAACCGCAGGCTTTGTCCGGAGATTTACCTCGGGGTGGTTCCGGTGGTGAAGACTCCGGAGGGTTTTCGGTTTGAGGGTGAGGGCGAGGTGGTGGAATGGGCGGTTAAAATGAGACGCCTTCCCGAAGAAGGCATGATGGGCCGCCTCATAAAAGAAGGCGCCCTTACCCGCAATCATCTGGAACTCCTCGTCCAGAAACTCGTGCCTTTTTATCAAAAGGCCGAAACCGGTCCTGAGGTCAACCGCTACGGAAGCCTTGAGACCGTGCGCTTCAATGTGGAGGAAAATTTTGAACAGACCAGGGCTTTCGTGGGGAAGGCCTTAAGTCGCCTGCGATATGAGTACATTGTTGCCTGGTCCAGGCGTTTTATGGAGGAAAATCAAGGTCTTTTTTACGCCCGCATAGAAGGAGGCTTTATCCGGGACGGGCACGGAGACCTTTATTCTGCCAATATCTGTTATGACGATCTCCGCGAGGTCTATGTCTTTGACTGTATAGAGTTTAACGAGCGTTTCCGCTGCGGGGATGTGGCTCAGGACCTGGCTTTTCTCTCCATGGATCTTGATTTCCATGGCCTCACGGATTTTTCGCGTTTTTTTATCGATCGCTATGTGGAACTCTCCAATGATCCGGGGCTTTACGACCTTCTCGACTTTTATAAGTGCTATCGGGCCTATGTGCGGGGAAAGATCGGCTGTTTCACCTGGGCTTCGGAGGGGGTACCGCAGGAAGAGCGCGAGGCGGCCCTGGCAAACGCCCGCAGGTACTTTGATTTGGCCTACCGCTATGCCGGGGGAAAACCCTTTCTTATCGTAGTATTCGGTCTTTCGGGAACGGGAAAAAGCGTTCTCGCGCGTACGATTTCTACCGAACTTCTTGCGGAATACTACAACTCAGATGTGGTAAGGAAGGAGCTTGCGGGTCTTTTACCCTCGGAGCACCGCTACGAGCCCTTTGAGAAAGGGCTTTACGCCCCGGAGATGACGGAGCGAACCTATGAGGAACTTTTGCGGCGGGCGGAGGCGGCCCTTTTGACCGGCCGGGATGTTGTCCTTGATGCCACCTACCGCAAGCGCGCCCACCGGGAGGCCCTGCTTCAGCTGGCCCGAAAACTGGAAGTACCGATCCTATTTATCCTTTGCGAGGCTCCGGAAGAAGTCATCCGTGAAAGGCTTGAGAGACGGGCGCAAGAAGCAGAGGAACCCTCGGACGGCCGCTGGGAAATTTATCTGGCTCAAAAAGAACGCTTTGAGACCCCGGAAGAGATCCCTTCCGAAAACCTGCTTCGCCTTGAAACCACCGAGCCCCCGGAAAGACTCGCCGAAAAAGTGGAAACCAGACTATTGTCTTATTAGAGCTTTTTAGCTATTTTAGCTAAAAAGCTTAAGGAGACCGAAATGGAGGTCAAGGCTTCCGAAGTGAAGAACCATCTGGGAAAATATCTGGAAGCTGCTCAAAGGGAACCTATCGTGATACGCAAATCCGGAAAGCCTACTGCGGTAATTATATCCTGGGAGGAATACCAGCGTATTCGCGAGCTCGAAGACCGAATATGGGCAGAATTGGCCCTGGCCGCCGAAAGAGAAGGATTCCTTTCACCAGAAGACTCCCTACGTTTTCTTCTTCAAAAAATGAAAGAAACGAATGTATAAACTGGTCCTTTCTAAAAAGGCCAAAGAATTTCTGGAAAAACTTCCTCCCAAACAATTTAGACAGTTGGTGAAAAAGATCTTTTCTCTGTGCGAGGATCCTTACCCTCCAGATTCAAAAGGCCTCAAAGGATATCCTTACCACCGAGTAGATGTAGGCGAGTATCGGATAATCTATTACCTAGCGGGAGACGAATTAAAATTAGTTCTGGTTGGGAAACGTAACGATGACGAGATATATAAACGGCTGGCCAGACAAACCTCATGACCGTATGGGAAAAACTCGAAATTTTAGGGGCGGCGGCCAGTTACGATCATTCCTGTACCGGAACGGGTTTTAAACGCGAGGCTCCGGCCACTTTGGAGGGCCGAAAGCGTATCCCCGGTATCTACCTGGCCCATACCGCCGACGGCCGGTGTCTGCCTTTACTTAAGGTTCTTTTCACCAACCGCTGTCGTTACGACTGCGCCTATTGTGTGAACAGGGCCTCAAACGATATTCCGCGGGCAGGCTTCGAACCCCGGGAGCTGGCCGGGCTGGCCATGGAGTTTTACCGACGGGGCTTAATCCGGGGTATCTTCTTAAGCTCGGCGGTCTTCCGCTCCGCGGACTACACCATGGAAAAGATGCTTGAGACCGCGCGACTTCTCAGAAAGGTTTACGGCTTCCGGGGGTATTTGCATCTCAAGATCCTTCCGGGAGCGGATCCGGAGCTGGTATGCCAGGCTGTGAGGCTGGCAAGCAGGGTGAGCGCCAATCTCGAGTTCGTGCGCCGAAAGAGCCTGTCTCTTCTCGCCCCGGGAAAGGAAAAAAGGGTCCTCATCGGGGCTTTAGCCCAGGCCCGGAGATTCAAGCTCGAGGAGGAACTTTCCACCTCCCTTACCACCCAGGTCATCGTAGGGGCCACTCCGGAGACGGACTACGACCTCTTGCGCACGGCCGAAAATCTCTACCGTCAGGGGCTCCTCAAGCGCATGTATTTCTCGGCCTATCTTCCGGCCAACGAGGATCCGCGCCTTCCGGCCCTGAACGCCAGGCCGCCTCTTCTCCGGGAAAGGCGCCTCTATGAGGCGGACTGGCTCCTTCGGTTCTACGGTTTCCGCTACCACGAGCTAGTCTCGCCCGGACAGAACCTCCCCCTCAAGCTCGATCCTAAGCTGGCTTGGGCCCTGCGGCATCCGGAGTTTTTCCCGGTGGAACTCAAGACCGCCGACTACCGCGCTCTCCTGCGAGTGCCGGGTATAGGACCACGCTCGGCCCGAAATATCATCCAGGCCCGAAAGACCGGAGTCCTCACCGAAGAAGGACTCCAGGCCCTGGGAATCGCCTTAAAGAGGGCTCGCTACTTCGTGACTCTAAACGGCCGGCCCCTTTCCCGCGCCAAACCCGAAACTCTCCTCCGGATCTTTCTCCAGCCCGAACCGCTTCCCCTTTTCACTTGAAGGTCTCCCATACATAGCGGGCGATGGCCTGGGCGTCTTCATCCGGGATGCGGCGTTCCGAAAAGCGGGGCATACCCGGTCCGGGATGGCGCATTCTTTTTACGATATCCTCCGGGCCCCTGATCCCGTTTCGGATCAGGGTCTCCCGCTGGAGATTCTTTTCCGGTCGCACCACATTGCGCCCCCCAGGATGGCAAAAGTTGCAATGTTTGAGAAAGAGT
>WFPH01000209.1 GCA_015487645.1 Thermosulfurimonas sp.
ACCTCACAGGGAAGCCCGGCCCAGAGCTTGGCGGCTTCTACGGTATTTTTCATGAGCATGGTAATGGTCATGGGCCCCACGCCTCCAGGAACCGGCGTAATAGCCGAAGCCTTTTCCTTCACGCTTTCGAAGTCCACATCCCCGCACAGGATGGCTTTCCCCTCCGGAGTTGTACCAATCCGGTTTACGCCCACGTCGATGACTACCGCCCCTTCCTTAACCATGTCCGCGGTGACGACTTTAGGACGCCCAGCCGCCACGATTAGAATGTCGGCCCGACGGGTATGAGCGGCTATATCCCGGGTTCCAGTATGGCATACGGTCACCGTAGCGTTGCCCACGGGCTTTCTTTTCTGCAGAAGGAGATTCGCTACGGGTTTGCCCACAATATTGCTCCGACCAACCACCACCACATCGGCCCCATCCACCTCCACCTGGGCCCTCTCCAGCATGACCAGGATGCCATGGGGCGTGCAGGGTAAGAAACAGGGCTCCCCAATAACCATCTTACCTACGTTTACCGGATGAAAGCCGTCCACATCCTTCCGGGGATCAATGGCATAAATGATCTTTCGCTCGTCAATGTGCTTGGGAAGAGGCAACTGCACGAGGATTCCATGGATTTTTTCATCTTTATTATACTTTTCGATCATCTTGAGGAGCTCTTCTTCGCTCACGTTTTCGGGAAGATTCTCCTGCACGGAATAGAAGCCAAGATCCTTAGCCGTACGCTGTTTGGCCGTGACATAAGAGACCGAGGCCGGATTCTCCCCCACCAGGATGGTCACCAGCCCCGGGGTCACCCCATGTTTTTCCTTCAATTCCTGGACCTCTTTTTTGAGTTCCTCTCGAATTTGTTGCGAAATTTCCTTCCCGCTAATAATTCTGGCCGACATCACAGACCTCCCCTATTTTGATCGTGTGTTATTCTTTGCAAAAAACAGACCAACTTTTTTCATTGCACTAACCCTAGAACTTAACGCAATTTTCAAAACTTGTCAGGCAAATCCGAAAGCCCTGCCGGGGAGAAACTCCCCGGCAGGGTGGAAGGCTTTCCTCAGAGAAGCTAAAAGAGTCCCTTGACTTTGCCGGTTTCCACATCCACATCGATTCGACGATAAGCAGGATCAGAGCCCGTCCCGGGCATGAGGCTTATGTCTCCGGCCACCGGAACGATAAACCCCGAACCTCGGTAGATCAGCACATCCCTCACCCGGAGCTGCCACCCCTTGGGCACGCCCTTCTTGGTGGGATCGTCAGAGAGCGAAAGGTGGGTCTTCACCATGCAGATGGGCATCTGGCGGAGCTCAGGATCGGACTCGATCATGCGTATCTTTTCTTCCGCTGCCGGCAGATACACCACGCCGTCGGCCCCGTAGACCTCGGTGGCGATCTTCTCGATCCGGGTCTTCACGGGTTCGTCAAGCTCATAGAGGAAACGGAAGTCGCTCTTCTCCTCGCAGGCATCCGCCACGGCGTCAGCGAGCTCGAGTGCCCCCTCACCGCCCTTGAGCCAGTGCTCGGAGATGGCCACCCGCACGCCGTGTTCCTCGCAGATGCGCTTTACCAGCTCGATCTCGCTTTTGGTGTCGGTGTAGAAGGCATTGATGCAGACCACCGGGGTGGAGCCGCTCTTTTTCACGATGTTCACGCAGTGCATGAGGTTTTCGCAGCCCTTCTCCACCCATTCCAGGTTCTCCTCGAAGTACTCCTTGGGAATGGGTTTGCCCGGAGGCGGAATGGGAGCGCCGCCGTGGCACTTGAGGGCCCGAATGGTGGCCACCACTACTACACAGTCGGGCTTGAGCCCGGAGAGGCGACACTTGATGTTCCAGAATTTCTCAAAACCGATGTCCGCCGCAAAACCGGACTCCGTGACCAGGTAATCCGCAAGCTTAAGCCCCACGTAGTCTGCTATGATGGAGGACTGTCCTATGGCGATGTTGGCGAAGGGCCCGGCGTGGATGAGGACCGGCTGTCCCTCCAGGGTCTGCATGAGGTTGGGGTTGATGGCGTCAACCATCCAGGCGGTCATGGCGCCGGCCACCTCGAGGTCCTCGGTGGTAATGGGGTTGCCGAATTTGTCAAAGGCCACCACGATCCGCCCGATCCGCTCCCGCAGATCCTTGAGATCCCGGGCTACCGCCAGAATAGCCATAACTTCCGAGGCCACCGCAATCCAGAACTTGCTCTCCATGGGGTAGCCGTCCCGCTTGCCCCCGAGCCCGATCACGATGTGCCGCAGAGCCTGGGCGCAGTAGTCGATCACCCAGCCCATCTCTACCCGCTTGGGGTCAATGTTGAGACGCTTGAGGCCCCGTTTGGCCAGCGTCTCATCGTCATAGTTGGCCTCGTGCTGCATCCGGGCCGTAAGCGCCACCATGGCCAGGTTGTGGGCGTTCATTACGGCGTTGATGTCCCCGGTGAGACCCAAGGAGAACTTGTCCAAAGGAATAATCTGGGCCAGACCGCCTCCCGCGGCACTACCTTTAATGTTAAAGGTTGGACCGCCCGAGGGCTGCCGCAGGGCCCCGATCACGCTCTTGCCTCGCTTGCCTAGCCCCTGAATAAGCCCGATGGCGGTAGTGGATTTGCCCTCTCCTAGGGGAGTGGGCGTAATGGCAGTCACATCGATGTATTTTCCGTTGGGCCGATCTTTCAGACGCTCCATAACCTTCTTGTAATCGATCTTGGCCACATAGTGGCCATAAGGAAGAAGCTCTTCTTTGGTCAAGCCCAGTTCATCAGCCAGCTGGTAAACGGTTTTCATGTTTTTCTCGCATTCCGCAGCGATCTCCCAGTCTTTCATCTTGGTAGGATCAAGCTTCATGACGCCCTCCTTTCTCTGGACTTTTAAGGCTAAATAATTTATATTCTTTTTCTTGGCAAGTGAGGAACCCATGCCTTTAAGACTACCCCAGGCCAAAATCTTAAAGTTTTCCTTTTTGATAGCCCTTTTTTGGACTCTGGGGCTAACAATCGAACTTTTTTTGACTCTAAAAGGAAAAAGTTTTTGTGAGGCTTCGAGTTGCCTGGTAGTGGGGGAACTGGCCCGCCTTAGGCACCGGGAAATGGTTATCCTGGGGCTGGCTTATTTCCTTGGATTGCTGACCCTTCTGGCCTTCTGGCGTCCCGAAAGGGATTTTTTTCGGAAGGGCTTAGTCCTCTGGGTGGGAGGGGGATTTTTTGCGGAGCTCGTATTTCTTATGAGGCAGGCTCTGGAGTACAAACTTTTTTGTCCTTTTTGTCTCGTGGTAGGGGCAGGGGTTCTCCTTTCGGGAGTGGCTATCTTTTATTTCTTTAAATCTTCGCTCTCGATTCTCCTCGGAGCACTTGGGGGACTTTTTCTGGGCTTCTATCTGACGGTCAATCCTCTCACCCCCTTAAAAGAGCAAGCCTTTCCGGCCTTTCCTGAAAGACCACAGGTGCCAGATCTCATCCTCATCTATTCCCCGGACTGCCCTCATTGTCATGAAGTCCTCGATTTCTGTCAAAAACTCCCGAAGGCCAACCTCAACCTTTGCCCTAAGGATAAAGCCCTGGGAGTCTTCAGGATACTGGGACTTTCCGGGGTCCCCGTTCTCATCGTGGATCGCCCTCCGCGCTGGGAAATCCTGGAAGGTTCCGGCCCCATCATGGCTTATCTAAAAGAACGTTTTGGAGCCCAGGCTCTTCCCGAAACACCTGAAAACCTGAACGGTCTTTTCATCCCCGAGACGGGAGGCATATGCAGTGATTTGCAGCCCGAAAAATGTCAGTAAGCTCTCCGGAAAGGCTACCCTTATAGGGAGTTTCCCTTTCGAGGACCACCGTGAAGCGGTGAAGCTTATCCTGGAATATACCCCGGAGATCCCCTGTTGGCCTCAGCTCCCAGCCCTTCCCTCCGAAGGAATGCTGATCCAGTTTTCCAGAGGGCTCCCGGGTTTCGATCCCGAAAGGCTCCGCCTGAACCCGGAAGCCCCTGGGTTCGAAGAAGAAAGGCTTAAATTTTACGAAGAGTACCTGACTGCTACCGAGGCCGAGGGCGATCTAGAGGAAACCCGCTTCAAACTCACTCCAGAAGAGGCTCCGGGCTTTTTCCTCCTCCTTGAGGAGGCCTCAGAGAAGGCCCCCTTGCCGGCGGTTAAAGGGCAAATCACCGGGCCTTTCACTCTGGCCGTGGGGTTAAAGCTTCCCGATGGCCGGGCCGTTTTCTATGACCCCGAGCTGCGGGATATAGTCGTCAAACTGGTGGCCCTCAAGGCCCGCTGGCAGGTAGAGAAGCTCCGGACTCTCTCTGAAATAGTTATCATCTTTCTCGACGAGCCTGCCCTCTCGGGTTTCGGCTCCTCGGCTTTCATGGGGGTCTCCCGGGAAGAGGTGCTCGCGATGCTGAACGAGGTGGCCACCGAGATTCACCGGGCCGGAGGGCTGATAGGAGCACATGTTTGCGGAAACACCGATTGGAGCCTGCTTACAACCAGCCCCATCAATATCATTAACTACGATGCTTATAATTTTTCAGAAAACTTCATAGCTTACGATCAAGATCTAAAGGAATTTATTAAAAGGAAGGGCTTGATAGCCTGGGGGCTGATCCCGACTCTGCGGGCTGAAGATCTGGAGAAGACGACCCCAGAGGAGTTAGCTGAGAGATTCAAGTCTCTGGTACTTGAACTTGCCGTGCGCACGGATCTTTCAAAAGAAGATATCTTAAACCACTCCCTTCTCACTCCTTCATGCGGTATGGGAACCCTTCCTCGCGAACTCACCTTGAAGGCCCTGCAAGACCTGAAAAAACTCACGGAAATCGTTCGGTCGGCCCTTTAGAGGAACAGCTGCCAGAAACGGAACATTCAACCGGCCGGATTACCTGAAAAATAAGCCAAGTTTTTCTTCAGTTGCGGATCTTTCGAACTAAAATCAAAAAAATGTTGACAATTTTTTTCTGACATACTATAAAAAAGATGAGATTTTTGCATAATTCGATTTTCCTCCCTTTGTGGGGGCTAGAGGGGGGTTTCTCCTACCCAGCCTCTCCCAGTGGGGGAGAAG
>WFPH01000210.1 GCA_015487645.1 Thermosulfurimonas sp.
CCCGGACCCTTACAAATTGCCCCGGTCGGGCCTTCTCGGCCACGGCCGGGGCCTCGATGGTCAGTAAAAAATAACCGGGGGCCAGGCGACGTTGAGCGTAGACTCTAGCCGCGATCACCAGCCCATTTTCTCAAGAAAAACGATAAAGGCCAAGAGGAGCCCGGCAAAGATCGCGCCCACCAGGAGAGGCGGTAGGTGGAGCAGCATGGGCAGCGAGATCTTGCCGTAAGCCCCTATTCCGAAAAGTTTTTCTTTCCAGAAAGGGTAGGTGTGGGCATAGGCCATGGCCCCGCAGAGTCCCCCGAGGATCCCGAAAAGACCGTCAAGCGAACCTTCCCCCACGGCTCCGGGCATGGTTCCCGGGCAATACCCCAGGAGGGCCCAACCCAGGCCGTAGATTACCCCGCCCACGAAGTTGGCCGCCACGAAAGTGGGCTTCAGGTGATAGGGAGCCAGCCCCAAGGTGGTAAGAAGCTGGATCCCCAGGGCCCCTACTACTACCCCGGAGAGCAGGAACTTGAGCACCGTAAGGTCCGTGAGGGTGAGGAGCCCCGCGTGTTTCTCGAACCTCACAATGCGAGCCCGCTGAAAAATATACCCCCAAATGATGCCCGTGATGAGACCGATCAGGAGTTCCATGGTTTACCTCCTTCGTCCGTAAAGGATTAAGGCCAGCGGAATGCCACCGGCAAAGAAGCCTGCCACCACGATGAAAGCGCTTACCGCCAGTTGGCTCATGCCGGAAAGACCGTGTCCACTGGGGCACCCCCCAGCCAGTCTGGCTCCATAGATGAGGAGAAAACCGCCCACGAAAGCCCCCAGGGCGCGCACGGCTGGCGAGGTCCCAAAGCGCTCGCGCCAGACGCCGGGCACCCAGCGAGGCCGGAACTCCCCGTTCCGGATGGCGGCCAGGAAGGCTCCCAGGGGCACCCCAAGGACCAGCATGACCTTCCAGTCGATCCCAGGTTTCTTTTTCTGGTAGTAGGCGTTGGTCTCCACGGCCGTTGGCGAGACGGCTTTTTCGATGAGGCCGGCTACTTTCACGTAAGCCGTAGAGGTCCCCAGGTAGCGGGGATGGCCAAAGAGCTGATAGGTGACCAGTACCGAAAGCACCAGCAGGAGCCCGGTCAGAGCCCCTCCTAAATAAGGTGACCAACCGTTTCGCATGACTTACCCCTCCTTCAAAAATTATTAACGGACTACTATCGTAGTTTTATCCACTCCGGTATTTCCGGTAAGCCTGTCATAGGCGTAAACCGTGAGCTCGTAGGCCCCCTTTTCCGCTAGATCCAGGGTAGTGGCAAAGAGACTGGTCTTGCCCGCAAAAGAGAGCGGAAAAGTTCCCAGGATCCGACCATTTCTTTTCACGATGACGGCCACTTCGTAGTTTTCCGGCTTCCAGAAGAAACGCGGATCCACCGGACAGCCGCACATGGGCGTAACCGAGGCCCGGATCTCGACCTTGGCTGGCCCTTTGATCATGGTGTGGGGGGCCGGCGAGAGGGCTCGCACCACCAGACCAGGCATCTCAAGCACCAGTTCTTCGATGTCTTTTCCGGGAACCAGCCAGGTGGTCACCGAAACTTCCTGCATGGCCTGAGTTTGGGCCAGCGGTCCCCGGGCGATGATCTTTACCTTTCGGGGCTCGTTGAGATCCAGCACCGCCTCATAACGAGCCGTATTCCCCACGATGAGCTTGGTGTAGCGTTCCTTGGGGGTCTTCATAAGGAGCTTGGTGTCTCCGGTGCTTCCCCGAACCACCCCCTTGGCTAGGATCTCGCCGGTTTCCACATCTTTAATCATCACCAGCACTCCCCCCATGGAGGTCCCGATGAACTTGGCATCCCGGGCCCTGACCCCCACCACCACCTTGGTAGGCACCGCCCAGACCGTCACACCCATCAACCAAACCAACACCCCCAACACCACGGCACTCCATCTCTTCATGACTTTACCTCCTTGCGATCTTTGTTTTTCGCTTTCAATCTCTCTCTTTTGACTTAAAGCATAAATCCTTTTGTCGCCAAAACAAGGGGGCCTTCCCCCTCTTGTCAAAGGAGGGGTTTTCGGCTAATCGGTGGAGGTAAATCGTGGCGGAGGTGGAGTAATGGCCATTCCAGAGGACCGGCTTTATTCGGAGGAGCATCTGTGGGTGAAGAAAGAAAGAGGTCAGCGCGTTCTGGTGGGGCTTTCAGATTTCGCCTGTCGCCGGTATGGCGAGATCATTGATCTCGAGCTTCCGGAAGAGGGGGAAGAGATCGAAAAGGGGGAGGTTTTCGGAAGTGTGGAGACCCCCCGGGGAGTGGAGGAACTGGTAGCCCCGGTTTCAGGCGAAGTTCTGGGAGTAAACGAGGAAGTCCTCGAAGATCCGGAACTTGTGAGTGAAGACGCTTACGGTGACGGCTGGCTCCTGCGGGTGAAGTTGGTTGATCCCGATGAGCTTGAAGAGCTAATGAGTGCTGACGAGTACGAGGATTACCTGGAAGAGGAAGCGGAGGAAGTTTTCGGAGAAGAAGAGGAAGAGTTCGACTTCGGGGAAGAGGAGGAATAAGTGCTGGCGATAGTCTTTCCCGGACAGGGGTCCCAGTACGTAGGGATGGGGAAGGCCCTCTGGGAGGCCTTCCCTGAAGCCCGGGAGGTCTTTGAGGCCGCGGAAAGGGTCACCGGGCTTCCGGTCAGAGAGCTTTGTTTCGAGGGTCCGGCCGAGGCCCTCACAGCCACCGCTAATCTTCAGCCGGCGCTCACGGCGGTGAACCTAGCAGTCTGGCGGGTGCTGGCCGGGAAAGGACTTCGCCCGGCTTTCTTTGCGGGGCACAGCCTGGGCGAGTTTTCGGCCCTGTGTGCCGCGGGGGTTATTTCACTGGAAGACACCTTCAGGCTGGTTAAGCTCCGCGGAGAACTCATGGCCCAGGCCGGAGAGACCGCTCCGGGGGCCATGTACGCGGTGATCGGTCTTCCCCGTGAGAAACTGGAGGAGATTCTCAAGGAGGTTTCCGGGCGGGTTTATCTGGCCAACCACAATTCTCCAGAGCAGAGCGTGATCAGCGGGGAGGAGGCCGCGGCTGCGGAGGCCGCCGAAAGGGCCAAGGCCGCGGGGGCCAAGCGGGTGGTGAGGCTGGCGGTCTCCGGGGCCTTCCATTCTCCGCTGATGGAAGCTGCGGCCCGGAGGTTTGAGGCGGCCTTGGCAGAGGTCCCCATGGCCGAGGCCCGGATTCCGGTGGTCCTGAACGTGACCGCGACCGCGGAAACCTCTCCGGAAAAGATCCGGGAGGCCCTGAGCCGACAGATGCTCTCCCCGGTGCGCTGGGTGGAGAGTGTACTTTTCATGTATCGGCAGGGGGTGCGGATCTTCCTAGAGGCCGGGCCTAAAAAGGTCCTCTCCGGCCTCATCAAACGCACGGTTTCCGATCCGGAGATCACCATTCTTCAGGCCGAGACCCCGGAAGAGCTGGAGGCCGTCTGGAAGAAGTTAGGGGAGGCTTAGGTGGCCCGTCTCAAGGTGAGGGTGGCTTTCCCCGAAAGGTGCAAGGGGTGCGGCCTCTGTGTGCATTTCTGCCCCAAGAAGGTCCTTTCGGTGGGGAATCAGCGCAACCTCCAGGGTTACAAGGTGGTGGAGATCGTTTCTCCAGATAAATGTACGGGCTGTGGAGTGTGTTATCTTATGTGTCCGGATGTGGTTCTGGAGGTAGTTTGAGGTGAAACCCATTCTGGTCAAGGGTTCCGAGGCTATCGCCCTGGGGGCCCTTGAGGCCGGTTGCCGCTGTTACTTTGGCTATCCCATTACGCCTCAGAATGAGATCCCGGAGCTCATGGCCCGGGAGCTCCCCAAACGCGGAGGGGTGTTTCTACAGGCCGAAAGCGAACTGGCCGCGGTGAACATGCTCCTTGGGGCCGCCTCCACCGGAGTGCGGGCCATGACCTCCTCCTCAAGCCCCGGCATCTCCCTTATGGCTGAAACCTTCTCTTATCTCGCCGCTCTGGAACTTCCGGCGGTGGTGGTGAACGTTTCGCGTGGCGGCCCGGGTCTCGGAGGGATCGAGGCCTCTCAGGGAGACTATTTCCAGGCCACCCGCGGGGCCGGGCACGGGGACTATCACTTTCTAGTGCTTTCACCGGCCAGCATCCAGGAGGCCTATGAGCTTACGGCCAAGGCCTTCGAGTTGGCGGAAAAGTATCGTCAACCGGCCATGATCCTTACGGACGCCCTCTTGGGCCAGATGAAAGAGCCCCTGCGTCCTCGAAAGCTTCGCCTCAAGAAGTACCCCAAGGACTGGGCCCTCACTGGAGCCAAAGGGCGTCCAGGGCGGACCCTTCGCAGTCTATACCTCGGGCCGGGAGAGTTGCGGGCCCGGAACGAACTTCTGCAGAAGAAGTATCGGGCCATGCGGCGGGAGGCCCGGGCCAAGGTCCTCTATGCGGAGGACGCCGAGCTTGCGGTCACGGCTTTCGGTTCGCTTTCCCGAATCGTGAAGGAAGCCGTGGAGATGGCCCGGGAGAAGGGGTATCCGGTGGCCTTCGTGCGGCCTGTGACGCTTTTTCCTTTTCCGGAGAAACCCTTTCGGGAGCTTGCGGCCCGGGGGGTGCGGTTCCTGGTGGTGGAACTCAACTGCGGCCAGATGGTGGAAGACGTGCGCTTGAGCGTGTGCGGGCGCTCGGAAGTGGAACTCCAGGCCTTCCCGCCGAGTGATCTCCCGGCCCCGGAAGACATCTATCGGAGGATCAAACGGTGTCTGGCCGCCGGAAAATGAAAGCCTTCACCTTTCCGCAGGTCCTCACGGACCGCTCCTTTCACTACTGCCCCGGGTGTCACCACGGGATAGCCCACCGCCTGCTGGCCGAGGTCCTAGAGGAACTCGGGGTGCAGGAGAGGGCCTACGGAGTGGCCTCCATCGGGTGCGCCTGTTTCCTTTATTACTATTTTGATGTGGACATCTGTGAGGCTCCTCACGGCCGGGCCTGTGCCGCGGCCACGGGGGCCAAGCGGGCCCGACCGGAGCTGGTGGTCTTCACCTACCAGGGCGACGGGGATTTCGCCGCCATCGGGCTTACGGAAAGCCTGCACGCCGCAGCCCGGGGGGAGCGCATCACGGCCATCATGATCAACAACACCGTTTACGGTATGACCGGGGGCCAGCTCTCCCCCACCACCCTTCCCGGGCAGCGGACCACCACCACTCCCGAGGGTCGGGATCCCAGGGTTTACGGTTACCCTTTGAAGGTGGCCGAGATCCTGGCCGGGTTTCCGGGGGTGGCCTTCTGTGCCCGGGTGGCCGTGAACACCCCGAAGCGGGTGCGCGAGGCCAAAGAGGCCCTGCGCAAGGCTTTTCTGGCCCAGATCGAGAACCGGGGCTTCGGTTACGTGGAGTTCCTTTCGGCCTGCCCGGTGAACTGGAAGCTAGACGCCGTACGAGCTGCAGAAAAGGTGAACGAACTCACCGAGACCTTCCCTCTTGGAGTGTTCAGGGATGAAGTTTGAGGTCATTCTCGCAGGCTTCGGGGGGCAGGGTATCCTTTTTGCCGGCAACCTTCTGGCCCAGGCCGGCATGGAGGCCGGCCTCCACGTGACCTTCCTCCCGGTCTATGGTCCGGAGATGCGCGGAGGCACCTGCAACTGCACGGTGGTGCTCTCGGACCGGGAGATCGCTTCCCCGGTGGTCACCCGGCCCTCGGCTCTCCTGACCATGAACCGGCCCTCCTTTGAGAAGTTCGTGCCCAGGCTCAAACACCGGGGCCTGGCGGTGGTAAACCGGAGCCTGGTCCCCGAGGCCCTCGCCGAGGGCTTCCCGGATCGTAAATTCCTATTCATCCCGGCGGACGAACTGGCGGAGGAAGAGGGGTTCCCGGGACTCGGGAACATGGCGGCCCTCGGGGCCCTGGTAGCGGTCTCGCGGGTGGTGCCTCCGGAAAAGGTTCTCTCGGGCCTTAAGGCTATCCTTCCTCCGGAAAGAGCTCACCTTCTTGAGCCCAACCGACGGGTCTTCCGCAGAGGCTACGAATTCGCCCTCAAGAAGGCCTCCACCGCCTCCCGGAGGTAGGTCCGGAAGCGTCCTTCGCCTCCGAGGAGGCGCAGACCGAAGACGAAGTTGATCTCATTGAGGAGAGGCTGGCCGGTCTCCGGACGGAAGAGGAAATCCACGGCCATGAGGTTGAAGCCGGTCTTCTCGCAGAGTTCCGCCACCACTTCTAGGGCCCGGGCCTCAAGCCCGGGATCGGGACAGGCCACCACCTCTCCTTCCTGGATCAGGTTCTTCAGGAAACGGCCCTTCCGCCAGAAGGGAAGCCTTCGACTCCCGATCACCACCACCCGGAGGTCGTACTCCCAGGGAAGGTATTCCTGGATGAGGAAACCGTAGCGGCCCGTGGCCTCGTAGGTCCGAAGTTTTCGGAGGATTTCCTCCCAATCCCCGGCGTTCCACACCAGGAAGACCTCGCGGCCCTCGTGTCCGTGGTTGCCCTTGACCACAAAGGGGGGTTCCGGGAGCGGGATCTCCGCGGCCCCGGGGTGGGGCCCAAAGGCGCAGATCCTTGGCACACAAATGGTACGGGGATGAGGGAGTCCGAGGGCCTGGAAAAGGAGGGTCTGGCCGATTTTTCCAGGGAAGGCAAAACGCAGGTCGTAGTTGGGAAAGACGCGTTTTCCGAGGCGGCGGACAAAAAAATAGAGTTCCGGCAAGACGGTCTGGGGAAAAATGACGGCCTCGGCCTCCTCCAGAGCGGAAAGGACCTTCGGCGTGAGCCCGGTGAACTGAAAGAAGTTCACCTCCCCTTCGATCCAGGGGTTGAAAGAGACCACTTTAATGCTCATGTGTTTAGTGTAACCCGAAACGCGTCGTTCTCAGCCCTTTCCACGAAGACCCGGACAAGGAGGTTATCGGTGCAGGCGGTGATTCTTGCGGCGGGTCTCGGGAGCCGGCTGGGGCTCAACCGTACGGGATACCCCAAGGGGCTGCTCCGGGTGGCCGGCCGGGAACTCCTCCTGCGCCATCTCCTCCTGCTTTCGCGCTACGGGGTCACGGAGTTCGTCCTGGTGGTCAATCCTCGTAGCCGGTCCCACTTCGAGGTCTTCCTGGCCCGGCATCCCGGATACCGGGTGACCCTGGTGGAGAATCCTTATCCCGAGCGGGGAAACGGGTATTCCCTCTGGTGTGCGCGCTCGGCGGTAAAGGGGCCCTTCGTGCTCACCATGTCCGACCACCTCTATGAGGAAAAGTTCGTGGCCCGGGCGATCTCCGGCCGGGGTCTCATCCTGGATCGCGAAGGTCGTTACGTGGAACCAACAGAGGCCACCAAGGTCAAACTGCAGGATGGGCGGGTGCGGGAGATAGGGAAAGACCTGACGGAATTCGACGGTTTTGACACGGGGTTCTTTATCCTTACCCCGGAGGTCTTTGAGACTGCGGAGAAAGTGGTCGCCGGGAGAGAAGAGGTGACACTTTCGGAGATCGTGAAAGAGGCCGCGCTTCCGGTCACCGAGGTCTCCGGCCTCTACTGGACCGATGTGGACACCCCCGAGGATCTCCGCCGGGCCGAAAGAGAACTGGTCTCCGCCAGCGTCAAAGGAGCCGGGGATGGCTGGGTCTCCCGTTACCTCAATCGGCGTCTGTCCACGGCCCTTTCACCCTACCTCTGCGGACGGCTTTCTCCCAATCAGGCCACGACTTTGAGTTTCTTCCTGGGTCTCCTTTCCGCCCTGGTGGCCTGGTTCAACACCGCCCTGGGTGGTTTCCTCTACCAGGTGCACTCCGTGCTCGACGGGGTCGACGGAGAGATCGCCCGCGCCACCCTTCAGCAGTCCCGTTTCGGGGGGCTTCTGGACTCCGTGCTCGACCGATACGTGGACTTTATCTTTCTTTCCGTCCTCCTCTTGAAGGTCCGGCCGGAAGGTCTCGGTCTTCTGGTGGCCCTTCTGGCCCTCCTGGGCACGGTCATGGTGAGCTATGTCACGGAGCGTTTCAAAGGGGCTTACGGCCGGGAGGCCTATGGCACCTTCCCCGTGCTCCATTATTTTCCCGGCAAACGGGATGAACGGATCTTTCTGACCTTTATTTTTTGCCTTTTCGGGTGGCTTGAGACCCTGTTTCCGGTCCTGGCCCTCCTCACGCAGGGCAAGGTCCTTTTCACGCTGGCGGTCTTCTGGAAGGGTCGCCGCTGGTTAGAACCGTAAGACCAGGGCCTGCCAGCCTTCGAGGGCCTTTGCGGAAACGATGGTGGCCTCCGGTAGTCTCTGCAGGACCTCCTCCTTCTGAGCCTCAGCGAACCCCGAGAGCACAGCCACCCCTTCCGGCCGAAGCACCCGCGGTATCCCGGGAGCTAGAGCCAGAAGGGTGCCGATGGTGAGATTGGCGAGCACAAGATCGAAGCCCCCGGGGCGGGCGGCCGCAAGGCTTCCCTGAACCACCAGGATCCGGTCCGAAAGATCGTTCCTTTCTACATTGTGTCGAGCCTCACGGCAGGCCCGGGGGTCGAGGTCCGCGGCCAGCACCCCTCTGGCCCCCAGCCGGGCTGCAGCCAGCGCCAGGATTCCGCTTCCGCAGCCCAGGTCAAAGACCTTCTCCGGGGGACGGGTTTCAAAAAGGTCCACCAGGGCCCTCAAACAGAGGAGAGTGGTGGGATGACGACCGCTCCCGAAGGAAAGGTCCGCCCAGAGATAGATCTCACCTGGGGCGGGTTCTTCCGAAAAAAGGGGGCTGAAAAAACGCAACGGCCCCACGCTGAACCGCCGAGGGCCGGGCTCCGGGCCTTCGGCAAGCTCGGTCTCCTCGAATTCGGCCCGGGGGAGGGCCCGTGACAGGGCTCGCAGGCGTTCATGCACCCCCTCTCCGGGATAGCTCAGGACGAAAAGACGGCTTTCCGGGAGGTAGATATAATTTAAGGGTGAAAGCCCCGCGGCCTCTAAGGTCTCGAGGAGATCGGCCGGCGAATCCGTGCGGAGCTTTACCCGAAGGTAAGTCTTCATAAGCGTTTTCGGGAGTCCAGGATGACCGTGACTGGCCCGTCGTTCAGCAGCTCCACCTCCATGTAGGCCCCGAAAACCCCGGTCTTTACCGGAAGACCTTTCTCCTTCAGGGCCTCGGCCAGGCTCTCGCACAGCCTGCGGGCCTCCTCCGGACGTTCAGCCGGGTCGAAAGAAGGCCGGCGTCCCTTGCGACAGTCTCCACAGAGGGTGAAATTGGAGACCAGAAGGATTTCTCCCCCTACCTCGGAAACACTC
>WFPH01000211.1 GCA_015487645.1 Thermosulfurimonas sp.
GTTTCGTGGTCGCCATCGTTGGGGTCATCGTCACCGGTGCCGTAGAAGTAACCCACCCGGAACCAGGGCTGCCAGGGCAGGTTCTTGAACTTGTAACCGGCCTCAATAGCGATGGCCCAAGCATCGTGATCCAAGGTGCGATCGAGACCATCTACACTCCGGCCCCAAACACCCCACTGATATCCGCCCCAGAGGAGGAAATCGGCCACCCCGGAACCCATATCGTAAGCGTAAATCAGGTGGCCACCGATCATATGAACCTCGCAGTCCCCCAGTCCCGTGATCTCGGCCGTGTAATTGCCGGCAGCCTTACCGAGCTTACGCTCATCGTTGTAGTAGTAATAGAAAAGCTGCGCATCCAGATTCGGCACATAAGGATTGGTATCCTTGAGGCTCAAAGCCGCGGTAATAATTTCAATGTCATGAGCGGATTCCCCATTCATCTCCGGATCATCACGGCGGAGATAGAAACCACCCGGAGTGGGGTGCATGTAAGAGACAGTGAAATTCCAAGGGTTGAAATCATAAGAGAGCACACCGCCGTCGAAGGCCCGCCCCACGCGCGACCAGTCGAAGGGCCCGATCATGCGCTGAGAAATCCGGACCTTCTTGAGCCACTTGAGAGTGCCGTTCTTGGGAAGCCCCCCTTCAAGGCCAGAGAGGTAGAAGAAGCGGCCGAGTTTCACGCTCAGACCCGGCACCATCGGAGGCTTGACCCGCACCCAGGCCTGAGAGATAGCCCCGTAGCCGATATCCGTGGCCTTATCCTCATATCCCGGACCATTCCCAAATTCTCCGTTGAACTTGTAATAAAGCATTCCCAATCCGAACTGCCCATCATCCGGCAAGTTGAAAAACTGGGTCCAGTGAAGCTGCGCATAAGCATCCACCACCGAGGAGGTGAACCCCGCTCCAAAACGCATCTTACTGGAGAAGAAAGAATAATCATCATCAGCCCAGTTCGCCCCATTATCAAAGGTATCCCAATACTCGTAACGGATCTCCTCCTTAAAATCCAGCCTGGCCTTAATTTTACCCTCCACCGTGTAGGCCAGGACTCCTGAGACCCAAACCCAAAAACCCAACAGCACCAACCACACCCATCTCTTCTTCATAACTCACACCTCCTTATTATATTTTTTCTTAGTTAAAATTGATTTTGTCATAGACAAACTTCCGAATCAATAAAGGAGAATAAAGTGTAAAATAAGCTCTGGCTTTGGCTTTAGAATCCTTACTATTGCCGAACTCCACGATCCTTTGATCACAATAAAACTTGGCAATAGCTACAACTTCAGGTTTTTTTCCTTCCTCCCTCAAACGCTTAAAAGCCTCGGAAGAGATCTTCCCCTTCGAGGTGAAATACCAGAAGAGCATCTTTTCGTGGGCCTCGAAGGTGGGCTCTCCAAATCGAGCCACCAGCTCCCCCACCAGTTTTTGCACATCTTTGGGTTTAAGGTTGAGATACTCGTCATATAGGGCTAAAAGATGGCGGGTTTTCTCATCCACAGCCAAAATCAGCGAACCTTTCCGGTAGCGGCGAGTTCCCTTTAAGGCCCCTTTTAGCGGAGTTAAATCCTCTGCTTCGGGTAACTTTTCTCCCAGAAGAAAATCCTTGTAGCTCAAACCCAGTTTCTGTACCTTTTCAAAATCCGAAATAGAAGAGGCCTGAACCGTTACTATCAGAAGAATTCCCAGAAACAGGAAGGAATACAACAAACTTTTCATTTTTTGTACCCAAAACGAAAGAGGGGGAGGAGGCTGCCCCCCTCCCCCTTCTTAATTACTGTTCCTTTCCGTAGCGCTCTTTGTACTCCTGTTCAATGGCCTTCATCATGGTCCCGAAGCCCTTGAGTCGCCAGCTGTGCTCCGGAGTGCTCAGGATCTCATTGACGAGTTTCTGATACTTTGCAAGCTTGCCGTGCTCCTTGGCTATCCTGAGCACCTCAGGGATGTATTCATAGTAGAAGTGACGAGCCACCTCATACAACCCGTGCCAGTGCGTGTAGTCCGGACCCAGCATGGCCGCTCCGTGACGGGCCCGACGACCCTCGTGGTGCCAGATCTCAAACCAAATCCAGCCCACCTTGGACATGAAAGGCGACTTGGGCACCAGACCGTCTTTGACCATCTCCTGGAAGATCCGTTTAGCCGGCTTGGCAAACTTCTCATTGTAGGTCACCACTAAGGCATCAAACTGCTTGTAGAAGTTCTCCACCTGCTGCATGGCGTGACAGCTCTTGCAGACCTCCATCATGGCCGCACGACGCTCCTTCCAGCTGATGACCTTCTGGACCTGCTTCTTAGTCTTCACCTTGACCAGCTTGTCGCCCTTGCGCACGTAGTCATAGACCTCCACATACTGCCCCGGAAGCGGCGGGATGTCCCCGGGCACATCGTAGACCTTGCCGTCCGTGGTGATCACCCGGTTAAGGTGCACGGAAATGGGCGGACGAAGGTTCCAAGAAATCCGGTCGCCCACGTTGTGCGTATTGGGAGCAATAGAACCATTGGGCTTAACATAAGCTCCCATGTGACAGGTGGAACAGGTGGGCGCAAAGTAGTAATCCTTACCTAGCACCCAGGCTCCGGTCTTCAAGATGTTCATGCCCATGAGGCCCTTTTCCCGCACGGCCGAAAGATAGGCGATTCCGTGCTTGGACTCCTCGTAAACCTCCTTCTGAGGATGATCCGGCCCCAGATGACACTTTCCGCAGGCGAAAGGCTGACGAGCCACGCTGGCCCGGAAGGCGTGCTTGGAATGGCAGGCGTTACAGGCCCCCTTCGAGCCGTCGGGATTGATCCGCCCCATTCCGCTGTTGGGCCAGGTGGAAGGATCGAACTGGGGCGCCCCCACCTTGTTGCGCAGAATCTTACCGTTCTTATCCTTCAGGACCCTGACCACCGAACCGTGGCACTGCCAGCAGGCGTTCTGCGCATCGGCCTTGGCCGCAGTGGCCGGAAGTCCCCACTTGGTCACCGACTCCACCGGGGCACTGCAGACCACTTCACCCAGAAGGTTATCCAGAGAGGCCATAATCTGGCCGGCCGTAGCATGATGGGAATTCTCGTATTCCTTATACTCCCGGGGGTGGCAATAGGAGCAGTCCCTAGGGGTGATGAGAGTCTTAATGAAGGCCCCCTCGTGATTGTACCCCAGAGGGTCTCCCTTGTCCGCCGCATGACAGGTATAACACCCAACCGGCCCCTCCTTGGCCGCGGCATGAGGCGACTCCTGCCATTGAAAGACCAGCGACTTGTTCTCCTTCAGGTGACACATCATACATTTCTTATTAAGCTCCCGCACCTGGGGGTTGGTGACGTCCTTGGAAAACTGCGTCACCGCCCAACCGGGCCCCCCAAAACTCAAAAGGACCAAAGCCACCAAGCCTGACCAAAACACCTTCCATCTCATCCCTGCACCTCCTCAATTTAATTTATTTGGGGATTAGTTTCGGCTTCCTCGGTAACCCACAAGGGGAAAATCTTAGAAAGGATAAAGAGGATCACCACGGGCGCCATAAGAATGAGGATAGTAGGCAGAATACCTTCCTTTTCAAAGAAACGCGGGTGGTAGAAAGTGAAACCGCGGCCGCTCTTAGAGACCATCTGCCCTCCAATAACCACGTTCCAGCGCATGCAATAGACCTGGATAAGCAGCATCACCGAACACAAGGCCGCCAGATACTGCAAGGCCTTTCCACGAATATTAGCCAGAGAGAGCACTCCGAGAACCACCAGAGGTATCAAGGAAAAGATAAGGATCTGCATCACGATAAAGCTCGTAAAAAGCGGCCCCGAAATAAGCTTCTCCAGCACATGCCAGCTCTCCACCCGCAGATAGGCATGCACACCCAGATCAAGCATCTCGAGCACCACGTCCAGGATGAGGAATCCCCATAAATACTTAACCAGCGCCGAAAGACACTCCTCGTCCACCGGACGCTTCTTGACCCATTGAACCAGGAGATAGCCCAGGATAATACCGGCGATTCCGGACACACAGGCCGAGAGCAGAAAGATCACCGGCATAAGCGGCGTAAGCCACCAATGCACCGCCTTCACACCACCGAAGATAAACCCCACATATCCGTGAAGCACGCAGGCCATAGGGATGCCTATCAGAGCCAGCCAACTGGTCACTTTGTGGTCAAAATGAAGGGTAGCTGGGGAAAGATCTGTATTCCCGAAAGTGAGAAAACGATAGATAGTGGCCTTAAAACCGCTTGTCTGAGGAAGCAAACGAGCAAAAACCGCGCGATAGATAAAAATAATCTCCAGAAGAAGCACTACCATGTAAGAACTATACACATAACCAAAACCAGCCATCGCTGAGGTGGGATGCGGCGTAAGCATGATATTGAAACACCTCTCCGGACGCCCCAGGTGGTTCAAAAGCGGCCAGGTACAGCAGACACCAAAAGCCAGGGCAAAGATGAGAGCAAAGCGGGAAACCGGCTTGAGGGCCTTAACATGAAAGACGTGATACAGAGAGGAGACAATAAAAGCCCCGGCGATAATTCCCGTAATATAAGGATAGGTAACGATCATCAAGCTCCAATGGATATGATGCTCGTTGGGAAATACGTAACCTATAATATCGGCCATTAGATGACCTCCTGCCTCAAATGGAGGTATTTCAGACGGGGAAAAGTCCCCATATCAGGCTTCAATACGAAAAGAGGCTCGCCACTCCGGATGATCCTGGCCACCTCGGAGTTTTCGTCCTTGAGATCGCCGAACTTTCGTGCCCCGGTGGGACACGCATTCACACAGGCCGGAAGCAACCCTCGTCGTACCCGGTGATAACACCAGGTGCACTTATCAGCCGTGCGCTTCTTTTTGTGGATGTAACGCACACCGTAAGGACAGGCCTGCACACAGTAGGCACAACCGATACAACGCTTGTAATCTATGAGCACAAAGCCGTCATCCGTTTTAAAAGTGGCCCCCACCGGGCAGACCTGCACACAGGAGGGCTCTTCACACATGTTACAAAGCTTGGGGACAAAGAAGGCGTCACGTATGGGTTTGTCCACCTGACGGGGTTCCGGATACCCTTCCAGAGCCCCCTTGGGGGAATCCACAAAAACTTCCCCGTCTTCCGTGATGATATAGCGCTCAACCCAGGTCCGATACTGACCATCAGGGACCCGATACTCCCGCTTATCAGCCACACAACAACTCCCGCAACCTATACAGCGGTTAATGTCCACCAGGAAGACAAACTCGTGCTTCTCGGGATCGTACTTTTCTTCTTCACCTACCCCCGGCAGTTGCAAAGGAACCTTCACCGGCATCGGCAGGACCCAGTAAAGAGACCCCGCCGCCCCCTTCAACAGGTAGCCTAAGAATTTACGGCGCCCCTTATTCACGAGCCCCTCCCTTCTCCAGACTTGCCCAGAACCCCTTGACCTGGTTGATGTAATAAAGCGGCGCATGCACCAGGTGACACTGATCACAGGCATGAGTCTCCCGCACCTTCTGCTTCCGCAGATGCTCCGGAAAGAGAATGGTCTTTATGACCTTGGGATCCTTGGGACGGGCGTGAATAGCCCCATTATGACACCTAAGACACAAAGCCCGAATAGCCTCTTTACCTTTGGGGTTGGGCAAATGCCCTATAAGCTGCCCCTGCGCGTTGACATGATCGGCCCACGGACCATGACAAAACTCACAGGAAAGCGTTTTGTGTTTGCTGGCCATCTGAAGCTCATACTCCCAGGCATGACAGCTCTTACAGGAGGCATTAGTCAAATGACGTGGAGATCTCGCTAGTTCGTCGTCAACAGCCCCCTTCCGATAATACTTATAAAAGATACTGCCATGGTTACCGAAGTCCGGGGGAACTAGAAAACTCCTTACGACCCCCCCCAACACCACCAACACCACCAGACCGATTAAAATCCTTTTAGCATGAGTGCGATTCGGTTTTTCAGACACCATGCACTCCCCAGCTTTGAAGTAGCTAAACTTCGTATATCAAAAGCCCACCCCTCACTCAAGAGAAAAAAGGTTTAAATTTGTTAATTTTTGGTTAAGAAGGTTAACTGCGAAGAATAATCTCCGCGGAAAGGTGTTTTTTGAGGAAGCTTTGGAAGGCTAGAATCTCTTCGGGAGAAAAAGTCCGGCGGGGAAAGGTAGCTTCAAGGGTTTCGACTTCCGGAACAAACTTCTGAATGGCTATACGCTTGAGACCCTCCAGCCAGGGAAGCATCTCTTCCAATTCCTTCTTCCCTACTAGTGGGGGAGCCAGAGTGATACGCACTTCCGCCTGACCATCAAGGGTTCTCAAAATCTCTAAAGTCCGGGCCACCGGATCGAAATCGGCGGAAAGTTCCGCATACCTGGAGGGAGCAGTTTTAAAATCCAGAGCGATATAATCCACCAGAGCTTCTTCCACCAAATAAGCTACCATATCCGGTTGAGATCCGTTAGTGTCTAGCTTTATGGCCAGACCCGTCTCATGTTTGATTCTTTCCACCAGAGTCTTGAGACGACGCCCCCAGATAGTAGGCTCTCCACCGGTGACGACCACACCTTTGATAAAACCCTTCCGCCGTTGAATCTCCGAAAGGATTTCGTCCTCGTTAAGGTCAGGTAGGGCTTTGAGCCTTTCCGGAACAACCAGGTCCACATTATAGCAGTAAGGACAACGCCAGTTACACCCTCCCAGAAAGATCACCGAGGCGATTTTTCCGGGATAATCCACTACGCTTGTTCCACGAAAACCCTTAATCATTTACCGATCCCGGTGCTCCGAAAAAGGGAGGAGGGGCCGATGACCGGCCCCTCCTCCCTTTTAGCATCCACAAGTGCGGCGAGCCAGTTCCCCGAAGGATTCGATCCTTACGGTCTTCCTTTCCGCAAATTCCTGCTGCTTGCCCGCATTCCAGTTCTGAACAGGCCGAAAATAGCCCACCACCCGACTGTAGATCTCACAGGGCACCAATTTGGCTTTAACCTTTTCCATGCGTCACCTCCTTGGAAGGAATAGAGTTTTCAACCGAGGCCTCAAGTACCTGGTAAGCCTCAGCCGGAAGATTCCTGAGAACCTCCAGCGAGATCTCAACCTCTCGACCGTAGCGAGCCAGATCCTCCTCGGTATGGGGATAGGGACAAAACTCGTGTTTTCCCGGAAGATAGCCATGCACCGGACAGACCGAGAAGGTGGGCGTGATAGAGAAATAGGGTAGCCTGAAATTGTTCACCACGGCCTTAACCAACTCCTTCACCATGGTGATGTCCGGGATCTCCTCCCCTACAAAGAGGTGGACCACCGTGCCCCCGGTGAAAAGGGCCTGGAGGTCGTCCTGATGACTTAAGATCTCGAAGATATCATCGGTGTAGCCCACCGGAAGGTGCACGGAGTTGGTGTAGTAGGGCACCTGATCTGTACCGGCGGTCTTGATACGAGGGAACTTTTTTTTGTCCAAACGAGCCAAACGGTAGCTGGCTCCCTCAGCCGGGGTGGCCTCCAGGTTATAGAGATTGCCAGTCTCCTCCTGGAAATCGGCCAGTTTCTCCCGCATGAAACGCAAGACCTTAATGGCCCAGGCTTTGCCCTCGGGGTGATAAATGGGCACCCCTAAGAAGTTGAGACAGGCCTCGTGCATCCCGATGATTCCGATGGTGGAGAAGTGGTTGCGCCAGTACTGTCCGGAACATTCCTTGACCGGCTGGAGATAGACCCTGGAGTAGGGATAAAGCCCACGTTCCGTAAAGTCCTCGATGACCTTACGTTTGATCTCAAGCGAGATCTTGGCGAGTTCCATGAGATCACTCAAGCGCTCGAAAAATTCCTCTTCACAGGTGGAGAGATAGGCGATACGGGGCATATTGATGGTGACCACCCCGATGGAACCCGTAAGCGGCGAGGCCCCGAAGAGCCCTCCCCCCCGTCTTTCGAGCTCTCGATTATCGAGTCTCAGGCGACAGCACATGGAACGGGCGTCCTCCGGCCGCATGTCCGAGTTCACGAAGTTGGCGAAATAAGGAATGCCGTACTTGCGGGTCATCTCCCAGAGAGGCTCCAGATTGGGGTTATCGTAGTCGAAATCACGGGTGATGTTGTAAGTGGGGATGGGGAAAGTAAAGATGCGCCCCTTGGCGTCCCCGGCCAACATTAGCTCGCAAAAAGCCCGGTTAATAAGGTCCATCTCCTCCTGAAACTCGGCGTAAGTCTCCTCGCGTTCGACACCCCCCACGATGACCCGATGATTCCGCAGGGTCTCGGGGCACTTAAGGTCGAAGGTGAGGTTGGTGAACGGGGTCTGGAAGCCCACCCTGGTGGGCACGTTGACGTTAAAGATAAATTCCTGGAGGCACTGTTTGACTTCCTCGTAGGAAAGGCGATCGTAGCGCACGAAGGGCGCAAGCAGGGTATCGAAGTTAGAGAAGGCCTGAGCCCCGGCAGCCTCCCCTTGAAGGGTATAAAAGAAGTTCACCACCTGCCCCAGGGCGCTGCGGAAGTGCTTTGGAGGAGCACTTTCCACCTTTCCGGGCACCCCGCCAAAACCGCGCTTGAGTAGATCGTAAAGATCCCAGCCCACACAATAGGGCCCTAGGATACCCAGGTCGTGCACATGGAAATCTCCCTCAAAATGCGCTTCGCCCACCCTGGCGGGGTAAAGCTTGTTCAGCCAGTACCGGGCCACCACCGAGGAGGAAATGTGAAAGTTAAGCCCCTGAAGGCTGTAATTCATGTTGGAATTTTCCTGAACCCGCCAGTCCTCCCGGGTGAGATACTCCTCAATGAGATTTACCCCGTCGAGCAGCGCTTTACCCAGCTCCCGGGCCTGACGACGTTTCTCGCGATAGAGGATATAGGCCTTGGCCGCCTCCGGGAAGCCGAGCTCCATGAGGGTCTTTTCCACCAGATCCTGAATCTGCTCTACGTGAGGCACCCCTCCATGTTTGAAGTATTGACGATAGAGCTTCACCGCCACCGCATCCGCCACCCTCTCCGCCGCCGCCTTGTCCTTCTGGCCTACCGCCCGCAGGGCCTTGAAAACCGCCCGCACAATGCGGTGACGATTAAAAGGTTGAAACTTGCCATCCCGTTTTCGGACTAAAGGCTCCATCCCGCCTCCCTATTTCGTAAGTTTTTCAAAGATTATACCTACAGGATACAGGGTGTCAATCAACACAATAACACAACATTTTGTATACTTAGCGAAAACTCAAAAAGAGAGTCTTGCCAACCTTCTCCTTCCCCTCTGGGGGCGGTCGGGTGGGATTGACTCCCTCCCCTAACCCCTCCCAAAGGGAGGGGAACTCAAACTCCTCCCCCTCTGGGGAAGGACGGGTGTGAAACCCCCTGGTCCCTCCCAGAGAAAAGGAGACCAAAGGGAGCCTCTTCTCAAGCGGGAGGGGTATCGAATTATGTCAAGGTCTTTAAAAAGAAAGGGGGAGGCCTTTTCGGCCTCCCCCTCGGAAGACAACCTTCGGGAAGAGAAAATTAACCCAGTTTGGGCAAGTTGCGCAGGGCGAGCTTGAGGAGTCCGCGACGGGTGCGGGCCCTGACCTCTACTTCCTCCCAGGTACGCTTGCGAGGCGCAAAGTGTTTGAAAAGAAGCTCCAGGTTCTTTTCCTTCCCCATGAAGTAAACGTTGGGGCCAATCTTGACCACCTTCGACTCCAGACGACGAGCCTTCCCGCTCCGCACGAGCTTTGAGACCTCCGAGTTGGGGTCGGAAAGATCGCCGAAGATTCGAGCATCGGCAATACAGGTCTTCACGCAGGCCGGAAGCTCTCCCCTGGTCACCCTCTCGTAACAGAAGGTACACTTATCCGCCTTGGGCTCATCAAGGGTATCGTTAAGGTAGCGAGCCCTGTAGGGGCAGGCCTCCACACAGTTACCGCAGCCAATGCAACGTTCCTTGTCGATGAGAACCGCGCCCGTAAAAGGCTCCTTGTAGGTGGCCTTAATCTCCATGGTGACAGTCTTTCCGGTCTTGTGGCACTTGAAAGTTCGCTCCTCAGGATCTACCGGACACACATCCACGCATACCGGGTGATCGCAGTGATTACACAGCCCAGGGAAGAAGGTGAAGGCAATCTCACCCTTAGCGGTGCGCTCCGGTCCAAGACGAAGGACCCAATTCCGACGATAGTCTCCGCCCTCGGCCGAGACCACTTCCAACCACTGATCGTAATCCTTGATGAAAGAGTAACCATCATAGTCGGGATTCACGGGAACCTGCCACTCCGCACGGCAGGCTACCGCACACGCGTGGCACCCCACACATCTATCTAAATCTATGACCATGGCCCATTGTTGTTTCATTTTCGACCTCCTTTAACGCAAACTTTTTTAACAACCCTCAATCGGTCTAGCCTTGCGGCGAGATTTCTTTTTCCTCTTTTTAATGCCGCAGGTGCTCTGTACGGTCGCGGCTGCCAGCTCGAAACGCGGAATCTCAGGCGGTATCGGCCGAAGCTCCGGAATATTGAGAACCTTGCCGTCCTTCACGATGCGCACAAAGCTCGTACGGTGGCTCGAAGCTCCCATAAAGGGATCCTGCACGTAGTGGGTAATCAGAAACTGATCGCTGGCTCCTTTCTTATAAGCTCGAGAAAGCTTCTGGGAGAGACTCCCGAAGCCGTGTGGGAGATAGATGCAGTCCGGACGGATACCCGGGGTAACCTTAGCCTTGACCGGGAAGGAACGCTTTCCATCCTGGTTCTCAAGCACGATCTCGTCTCCATCCTTGATCCCGAGCTTGGCCGCCACCTCATCGTTGATCCAGGCGTGGTTTTCCGGCCATTCGTGGTGGAGCCATTCATTGTTCATGGTCCGGCTGAAGGTGTGGACCGGGACCCGGCCGTAAATGAGACGCGCATAACCTTTAGGCGGAGCCGGCGTGGGCTCGAAGACCGGAACCGGGGAGAAATCTTCGTCCTCGAAATCCTCAATAGCCAACTTCACCTTAAAGCCCTTCTCTCCAAAGATGTTCTTAAAGTTTTCCCGATCATAGGCCGCCTTGGCCGGGAGGACCACCAGCCCTCCCTGCTTATTGAGCTCCTCAAGCGTGAGCCCCAGGCCCTTCAACTTTTCGTTGATGATCTCCACCTCGGATTCGGCATGGAAGATGTCAAGCCCCAGACGCTTGGCCAGCTCCTTGGCCACCCAGAAAGGCGAACGGGCCTCTCCGAGAGGCTCCACCGCCGGCTGACGCACCGTGACAAAACACTCCGGAAGCCCATCGTAAGTGTAAACGTCGTCGTAGCGCTCAAGATAGACCGTATCCGGAAGCACAATGTCCGACCAGATGGCCGTCTCCGTGGGCAGCATCTCGAAGGAGAAGATGAAGTCGAGCTTCTTAATGGCCTCCATGGTCCGGTAAGGATTCGGGATGGTCTGAAGGATGTTCACTCCGCACACACCCCAGGCCTTGATGGGGTAAGGCTCTCCCGTAAGGGTGGCCTGAATAATCTCATGGGTGGGGTTGCCGGGCAGCGGCCCCGCGAAGGGATACTTCTCCTTGAGGGGCTCGTCGGACTCTTTGGGTTCGACCTCTTTTATCGAATGTACATGGCCGAGGGAGATAGGCGTGGGGAAATAGAGACCACCGGGAGTCCCAATACCCCCGAAAAGGGCTGCCAGGATAGCCAGGGACTGGTGGCGATAAACGTCACCTTTGCCGTACCAGGTGGAGTGACGCCCAGGGTGAATGAGCACATGGGGTCTGGCCTCGGCCAGAATCTTGATGGCCTCCTCGATCTTGTCCTTGGGCAGATCGCAGATCCTGGCCGCCCGTTCAAGCGTCCAGTCTTTAACGGCCTTCTTTACGGCCTCAAAGCCTTCGCAGTACTTAGAGACGAACTCCTGATCGTAGAGCTTGTGTTTGATGACGTAGTTGATCCAGGCCAAAAGGAGCGCGGTGTCGGTTCCCGGACGGATGGGAAGCCAGATATCGGCCTTACCCGCAGCCACCGAAAACCGGGGATCCACCACTACCAGCTTGGCCCCTTTGGAGAGCCCTGCCACAAAGTCCATTACGTGAGACACGTGCACGTTTTCTCCGATATGGGAGCCCACGAGCAACATGGCCTTGGCATTGGCCATATCGGTGTACTGCATGGTGCCCGAGGTGAGATAGCCCAGGGCCGAAATATAGGCCACGGCCACCGGCCCCACGCACTGGAAAAAGGCCGGCTCATTGGAGTAATTCTCGGTGCCCAGGGCCTTGAAGATCTCCCGCAGGGCCTCGGCGGAGGCTCCGTGATCGAAGTAGGCCAGGGCGTGAGGACCATATTTGTCCTTCACCTTCTTGAGGTTATAAGCCACCTCGTCCAGGGCCTCATCCCAGGAGATCTTCACAAACTTGCCCTCACCGCGTTCTCCCACCCTTTTGAGCGGATGGAGAACCC
>WFPH01000212.1 GCA_015487645.1 Thermosulfurimonas sp.
ACCACTTCTTTTAGGTCAAGTTCAGCCGAAAATCTCTTGAAGGGTAAAGGAGGGAGAAGGATTTCCTCCTCCCCGGATCGGTTTGGGGCCGAGGCCCTTATCTCGGAAGCTTTCTTTGATTTCGGGGCGGAGCTTGCGAAACGGTTGAGATCGAGGCGCTTTCCGGTGAGGCTCAGGCGCCCCTCCGGGGCGGTCAGATAATCCTCCAGGTGGACCGAAAGTTGGTAAGGCTCGTTGAGCAGGCGAAAGTCAAGCCTGGCCCTGAGCCACTCGGGCGAAAGAGAGGCTTCGAGGGCAAAGGGCACCTCAAGATTCGGGAGAGCCCCGGTCTCATCTTTAAAAATCAGGTATCCGTCCCGGACCTCGAACCTGGGCACCACCAGAAGAAAGGGTAAGCCTTTGGCCCGCTGATCCTGGCTCTCCAAGCGACGGCCTTCTTTCGAAGCTCCAGGCTCGCGGGAGAAGACCTTGAGGTCTTCCCAGTTGAAGGAACCATCCTTTCGACGCACCACCCGGAGGTAAGGCCCGAGGATCTCGGCCTTAGTGAAAACCAGCTCTCGTCTGAGGATGGGCCAGAGAGCCAGGCGCACCCTCAGAGCCTTTACCCGGAGGAAATCCGTTCGGCCATCGGCCTCCTTGATCGCAAGATCTTTCAGGTAGATCCCCTTAAAAAGCCCCACCTCCACCTGGCCAAGGACGACCTTCCTCCCCAGGGTCTCCTCGGCCCGGCTCACCACCAGGGATCGGATTTTCTCGGGCTTGAAATAGAAGCGCATCAGGAGCCCCGCGGCCACGGCTCCGAGAACCGCAAAGACCGCCAGAGCAATCAAGACCTTCACCCAGGCACGCATAATCATCCCCCCTCTATGAAGGTTGCCCCGAAAAAAATCCCCCTCAGGAGCTCAGTAGGCGTAGCGTCTGATCACCAGGATAGCAAAGAGTGCCGGCAAGGCCAAGCCCAGAGAAAAGGCCAGCCAGGGCTCCACACGCCCTCCAGCCGAAAGGATCTTCACCAGGATGAACCAGGCATAGGTTAGCACCACAGCCAGGATGCCAGCCGAAAGACCTTTGGCGAGAGCTCGTTTCCCTCGAAAAGAGAGGAAAAGAGCCAGGGAAGGGGCCATGACCAGCAGGCCTATGAGGGGATAGAGCAGGCGGAAGAGGATCTCGGAAAGGGGTTCGGAGGCCTGAAGGCCGGAGGCCCGGAGAAAGCGGTATCTCTCAAAAAGAGCCCTGAGAGCCAGAGTTTTAAGGGGTTGTTTAACCGAAAGGAGAACCTCCGGGGAAAAAGCGATCTCGAACTCCTCGCGGTCAAAGGACCGGGGCAGAAAATTGCGGGACTTCCGGGCCGAAAGGCCTTTCTCAAGAAGCCACTTACGGCCTTTCAGATAGCGGGCCCTCCGGGCGTAGATATAGGCCACCGGCCCGGAGTCCTCACGCTCCACGTAGAAAAAGTCCGCCAGATACTCGCCCCGGGGCTCGAGAGGAGTGGCCGAGAGCAGGAAATTCGGCCCCACAAAAAAAAGGCGTCCGGAGGAAAGAATGGTCTGTGGCCGGTGGCCTTTGATCCTGACCTCCCAGGTGGAAAGGGCCCGGTAAGAGGCCCCGGGCAGGGTCAACGCCAGAAACCCTGAGACGGCCAGGGACAGTAAAAACCCCGCAGCCAGATAGGGCTTGAGGATCCGGCCCGGGGAGAACCCTAGGGTCCTCAGAGCCAGGAGTTCATGGCCCCTGGCCACCAGGGCCAGACTGCTCAGGGCCGCCAGCGCCAAGGCCGGGGGCCAGATCTGAGCCAAGATTTCCGGGATCTTATAGAGAAGATAAAGCAGAAAGAGACCCACCGGGGCCCTGGCCGAAAGTACGTCCTCCAAGCGCTCGAAAAATTCCACCAGAAGATAGATCCCGGAAAGGGCCACCATCATCAACGGCAAAAGGAGCTTGAGCGGAGAGAGGAGATAGCGCTGGTAGAGCTTCATAAGGCCTCTCTTCTTTCAAAATCGCGGGCCAGGAAATAGGCCACCAGGGCCATTCCAGCCGAAGGAAGACTCAGGGCCAGAGGCGGTGGAAGATAGCCGTTTTCAGCCAGGGTGGTCGCAAGGGAAAAACAAAGATAATAAAAAAGGTAAAGGAGAAGCCCGGCGGCAAGAGCCAGACCCCGGCCGGAGGCCTTGAGTCTGGCCCCAAGAGGTAGCCCCAGAAAGGGCAGCACCAGGGCCGCCAGGGGATAGAAAAATCGCTGGTAGAACTCCGTGAGATATTTGCGGCGTTTGCGGGGTGGGAGATCGCTCCGGTGGCCCCGGGCCCAGAGCTCCGCAAGCCCCATTTCACCTCGTTTGAGTTCTCTTTCTTCCGGAAGATTCAGGGGAACCCGGTAGCGATACTCTCCAAAGTAGAAGTTCTCTACCTCGCGGAGGTCCCGGGAAAAGAGATGTCCCTCGCCTTCCTGTAGAACCAGTTCGACCTCCCCCTCTCGCAGAAGGAGCCGCCCCTTCCGGGCGTAAATGAGGCCTCTCTTGCCGGCATGCGTCTCATCAAAAAGGTAAAGGTGCTTGAAATGAAACCCTTCCTTCACTTTTTCGGCATAGAATATGAGGCCGGGGAACCAGTCCACCGGAGTCTTCTCCGGCAGGCCCCGTTCAAGTCTCCTGGTAGCCAGGGCGTAGAGGAGATCCCGCATCCCCCTTTTGGCCCGGGGAAGAAGGACCAGATTGAGGATCAGCGTGATCACGAAGACCACAAGGGCGAAATAGAGCACCGGGCGATAAAGTCTGCCCGGTGAAAAACCCAGGGCGGAGAGGGCGAGAAGTTCCTGATCGTGCGCCAGGCGCATAAAGCCCAGAAGGACCCCCACCAGGGCCGCAAGCGGCAGGGCAAAGGGCAGAAGAAAGATGCCCAGGTTCACCGAAAAAAGGGCCAGATCCGAGAGGCGCCCCCCACGGGCGAAGATCTCCGGTCCGAAGTCCGCCATGCGGGTGAGAAAAAGCAATATCAGGGTCACCAGGACCACCGCCAGAAAGTTTGAAAGGATCTCCCGGAGAAGGTATCTTGTGAGCACGACCTGATTTTAGCCCATGCAGGGTTTTTCGGCTACGGAAATAGCGGTCTTCTACGCCCTCTTCTCCTCGGTGGCCGAGGAGATGGGGGTTGTGCTCAGGCGTTCGGCCTTCTCTCCCAACATCAAGGAGAGACAGGACTTCTCCTGCGCTATTTTCGACGGTCAGGGGCGACTCCTGGCCCAGGCGGCTCACATCCCGGTCCACCTGGGAGCCCTGCCGGACACGGTGGCCGAGGTCCTGAAACTCTTCGCGCCCCGGCCCGGAGATGTCATCATCACCAACGATCCCTACCGTGGGGGGACCCATCTTCCGGACATCACCCTCATCAAACCCGTCTTCATAGGAGACCGGCCGGTCTTTTTCCTAGCGGCCCGGGCCCACCATGCGGATGTGGGCGGAAAACATCCCGGCTCCATGAGCCTCACCCGCCACATTCAGGAGGAGGGAGTCCTTATTCCGCCCACCAGACTCTTCGCGGAAGGCCGCTTTCATCAAGATTTCTGGGAAGACTTTCTCTCCAGGGTCAGGGGACGAGAGGAACGGGAGGGTGATCTCCGGGCCCAGCTGGCAGCCCTTGAGAGGGGTGAAAGGCGCCTCCGAGAATTGGCGGACCGTTACGGTCTGGCGGAACTGGAGGCCCGCGGGGCGGAACTCCAGGCCTATTCCGAAAGATATATGCGGGAGATTCTCCGTGAGATCCCGGACGGGCGTTACTTCTTTGAGGATTACCTTGACGATGATGGTCAACATCCGGAACCGGTCCCTATCCGCCTTCACCTTGAAAAGAAGGAGGACCAGGTGATCCTCGATTTTCGGGACTCGGCCCCCCAGCTTGAGACCGGGCTCAACGCCGTACGCTCGGTAACCCGGGCGGCTGTCTTTTACGTCTTCCTTTCTCTGGCCGGGGGGCTCATTCCCCCGAACCAGGGAGCCCTGGTCCCCCTCCAGATCCTCACCCAGCCCGGAACGGTGGTGGATGCCCGACCGCCCGCCCCGGTGGCCGGAGGTAACGTGGAGACCTCCCAGCGCATAGTGGATGTCATACTGGGGGCCCTGGCTCAGGCCGTACCCGAGCAGATCCCAGCGGCCTCCTGCGGTTCCATGAATAACGTGGCCTTCGGGGGCAAACTCGGCGAGGAGGAGTTCGCCTACTACGAGACCATCGGCGGAGGTATGGGAGGGCGTCCTGGAGCCCCGGGGCTTTCGGGCCTACACACCCACATGACCAACACCCTGAACACCCCGGTGGAGGCCCTGGAAAACGCCTTTCCCCTGGTGGTTGAGCGCTACAGTCTGAGGCCTCGCTCAGGGGGAGCCGGACGCTACCCGGGAGGAGACGGGGTGGTGCGGCGTTTCCGGTTCCTGGCCCCGGTTACGGTAAGCCTCCTTACCGAAAGACGCCGCCTTTCGCCTTATGGCTGTCTCTTATACACATCTCCGAG
>WFPH01000213.1 GCA_015487645.1 Thermosulfurimonas sp.
CCTCGGCCCGGGCTACGGCCTCGGAAAGGGAAAGCCCCCGGGCGAGAAACCCCGCCACCGCCGAGGAGAGAAAACAGCCCGTGCCCCGGAAGCTGCGGGCAAGGCGCGGACGGGAAAAGACACGAAGTTGGTCCCCGTCAAAAAAGAGATCGCGGACCTCTGGGGCTTCGCGATGTCCGCCTTTTAAGAGCACGGCCCGGGGGCCCAAGGCCCTCAGGGCCCTTACAGCCTCGACCTCCTCCCCGGGAGGGATCCTTTTTCCGAGAAAGACCTCGGCCTCGGGAAGATTAGGGGTGAAGAGGGCGGTGCGGGGGAGAATCCCTTCCCGGATGACGGGGAGGGATTCCTTTTCGGTAAGTTCAAGGCCGCTTGAGGCGTAAAGCACCGGATCAAAAACCACGGGCCCGGCAAAGCCCGAAAGCACCTCAGCCACGGCAAGGGCCGTCTCCTCGTTTCCGAGCATCCCGATCTTTATCACCTTTATGGCCTGGCCGGAAAGGGCCGCGGAAAGGGACCTCCGAAGGTAACTTCCCGGAACGGGATCCCAGGAGAGGGCCTCTTTTACGGTCTGAACGGTTAAAGCCGAGGGCACAGCCGCGGTGCAAACCTCAAGGGTGGAAAGCACCCGCAGGTCTAGGACAAGCCCCGCCGCCCCGCTCGGATCGAGCCCCGAAACTATCAACACCTTCATCTCAAGTTAAGACTATCCTATTCCTCCTTTCAGGCCAACCTTGTCAGGAAAATTGGGAAATGATAGATTTGTTTTGGGGAGTCTTTTCACCATGTTCAACGCCTTCAAGTATTTCGAAAGTTTCAAAGAAAACTTCGGCGAGAAGGCGGCTTTAAGCCTCCTCAAGGCCCTCTCTGAAATCTACGAGAATCTGGCTCAGACCGTAACCCGGGAGGAGTTCAACGAGCTCAAGGAGATCGTCCGCGAACAGGGAGAAAACCTCAAAATTCTCACCCAGCGCGTGGATCAGCTCACTCAGCGCGTGGATCAACTCACTCAGCGCGTGGATCAGCTTACGGAGGATGTGCGTAAACTCACTCAGCGGGTGGATCAGCTCACGGAGGATGTGCGTAAACTCACGGGTGAGATGGGAAACATGAAAAAAGAAATGGCGGACATGCGAAAGCAGTTAGGAGGCTTAAGCATAACCGTGGGCTACACCCTGGAGAATCAAGCCTACAAGGCCCTCCCGGAGCTCCTGGCCCGGGATTACGGTCTTAAGGTAGAAGGTCCTCTCATTCGCACTTTTATCAAGGACGAGAAAGGGCGCCCTCTTGAGGTGAATATTTACGGTGAGGCCCGAAAAAATGGGCGAACCATCGTCATCCTGGGAGAGGCCAAGGCCCAGCTTTCCAAGAACGATGTGGATCGTTTCCTGCGCCGCAAGGTAAAGCCCTTAAGCCGCGTCTTTCCGGAACATTTTCTGATCCTGGTGACTCACATGGTTTCCTCCCCTGAAGTGGAAGAGTACGCCCGGAAAAAAGGCGTGGCCCTCTACTACTCTTACCAGTTCTAATTCACTTCCCTATACAGAACTGACTGAAGATTCTATCCAGAAGATCCTCGGTGGTCACCTCTCCGGTGATCTCGGAAAGGGCCGAAAGGGCCTCCCGGAGCTCAAGGGCCAGAAGTTCGGGCAGGGGTTCGGGGTTCTCAAGGAGGGCGAGCGCCCTGCGGATGGCCTCCGCGGACTTTTCCAGCGCGGCTTTCTGCCTGAGGTTGGGGGCGACCTCCGGGGGCTCGAGCGGACCTTTACCGATCACGGTCTCGAAGATCTTCTGCGAGAGTTCGGGGAGCCCCGTACCTTCTTTGGCCGAGATAAAAACCGGAGACTCCGGGAAAAAGTCCTGCCACCGGGAGAGGGTTTCCCCGGAAGCGATGTCGATCTTGTTGACCGCTACCACGTGTGGGCGCTCCCGCAGATCTTCATAAAGGGTTCGATCCTCTTCGGTCGGACTCTGGCTTCCGTCCACCACGAAGACCACCACGTCCGCGGCCTGGAGTTTCTCGCGGGCCTTAAGGACCCCTATGGCCTCCACTTCATCCTGAGTCTCCCGCAAACCCGCGGTATCTATGAGTCGCACCGGAAGCCCTGCAATGTGAGCAGTCTCCTCCAGTACATCCCGGGTCGTGCCAGGGATCGGAGTCACTATGGCTCGTTCCTCACGCAGAAGGGCGTTCAGAAGGCTGGATTTTCCCACGTTAGGTCGGCCAGCAAGCACCACCGAAAGCCCCTCCCGGTAGATCCGCCCTTCCTGGGAGGCCTGAATGAGTTCCACCAGAGGTGAGAGGACCTCCTCCGAGAGTCTTTTTCGCATCTCGGCCGGCGCTAGGATCTCAAGGTCCTCCTCGGGAAAATCTACCGCCGCTTCGGCCACCGCCAGGAGATCCAGAAGAACCCCCCTCACCCGCTGCACCTTCTCGGAGAGTTTCCCGGAGAGCTGGTTCAGGGCCAGTTTGAGGGCCGACTCCGAACGAGCGGTAATGATTTCCTGAATGGCCTCGGCCTGCACGAGGTCTATCCGGCCGTTGAGAAAAGCCCTCCGGGTGAATTCCCCGGGTTCGGCCAGACGGGCTCCGCTTTTCAGCACCAGTTCCAGAATGCGGGTGAGGACCCGGTAGCCGCTGTGAGCATAGATCTCGAGCACGTCCTCCCGGGTATAGGATCGCGGGGCCCGCATGAGGGCCACCAGGACTTCGTCCACCGGCTCCCCGGTTTCCGGGTCCACGATATATCCGTAGTATAGCCGGTGCGACTCAAAGTGTTCCCGGGGCCTGGCCGGGCGGAAGATCTGTCTGAGAATAGGCTCGGCCTCGGGGCCGCTTATCTTGATGACCCCGATGGCCCCCGGACCGGGAGGGGTGGCAATAGCCGCAATGGTATCCTCGGTCCGGGAGAGAGCCGAGGTCATCTCTTGCGCGAAGACCTAAGCGGGCCGGGATGAACCACCACGTGGCGGCGGTCTCCCTGACCGGCACTACGGGTGTGTACATCCTTGCGGCCCCGAAGGGCCATGTGCACCAGGCGCCGCTCCCGGGCACTCATCGGGGGTAGGGGGACCGGCTTCTTGGTGCGTTTGGCCTTCTCCGCGGCCGAAAGGGCCATCCTGCGCAATTCCTCCTCCCGTTTTTCCCGGAAACCATCCACATCCACCACGATTTTGGGACCCACCCCCAGACGCCGGGCCACCACTTTGTTAACCAGGAACTCCAAGGCCTCGATGGCCGCCCCTCCGTTCTGAGTAAAGATCTCCTGATCCTCCCCGCTGAGATTGATTACCACATGGTCCGCCGCCAGTTCAGCCTGCGGTTCCAGTTTGAGTTCTCCCGAAAGAAAAAGCTCTTTGAGAAACATGACCGCCCGGTTGGCCCTTTCCGAAAGGATCTTCTCCGGCTTGAGCCGCACCTTAATCCGGGCCTTCTTGGCCCCGAGCCCGAAAAGGCCGCTTGAGCCGTGCTCTAGGATCTCGATCTCGAGATCCTCGGGCAGACAGCCCATCACCCGACAGGCTTCCTCGATGGCCTGCTCCACGTTCTTGCTTTCGAAAATGCGTTCCTCCGTCATCGCTCTCACCTCGCGTGAAGTTTGTTGGTGATTAGCTGCTGCGCTATGGAAAGGAGATTGTTAACCAACCAATATAACACCAGCCCCGAAGGGAAGTTTACAAAGAGTACGGTGAAAAAGATCGGCATAATAAGCATAAGTCTGGCTTGAGTGGGATCAAGGGAGGTGGGCGAAAGCCTTTGCTGACCGTACATGGAAAGCCCCATAAGGATGGTAAGCACCGGCAGGCCGTGAAGATATGGGATATCGAAGCCCACATGCAGGCGATCCGGGGCCGAAAGATCGTTGATCCAGGCGAAAAAGGGGGCGTGCCGAAGCTCGATGGCCTGAAGCAGGACCTTGTAAAGGGCAAAGAAGACCGGGATCTGGATGAGCATGGGGAGACATCCGGAGAAGGGATTGATCTTGTAAGTCCGGTAGACCTGCATAAGCTCGCGATTGAGGGCCTGGGGATCATCCTTGTACTTCTCCCGCAGGCGCTGGATCAGGGGCTGGATCTCCTGCATTTTCTTCATGCTCTTGTAGCTCAGATGATTCAGAGGCCAGAAAAGGATACGGATAAGAAAAGTCAGGAGGATGATGGCCAGACCATAGTTTCCCACGAAGCGGTGAAAGAACTTGAGCCCCCAGAGGAGGGGCTTGGCCACTGGATCAAAGAAGCCAAAGTGCAGAGCCTTGGGAAGTCCGTGCCCCACGGTCTTGAGGTTTTCCATCTTTTTGGGGCCGAAGTAAAGTGAGAAATGGAATTCCTTGCTCTCTCCGGGGGCTAGAGTGAACTCCGGGCTCCATAAGATGAGCTCGTGGGTTTCGCCGGAAAGCTTCCTCATGGTGAGCCGCCAATTAAGGGTTTCCTCGGGGAGGATGGCCTCCAGGAAATAACTGTCCTCGTAAGCCACCCAGGAAAGCGGCCCCACATATTCCCGAGGCCCCTTCTTGATCTTAACCTCCTCCAGGCGTTTACCGTCGAAGTAGGCTGGCCCCTTGAAGACATAGCGATTACTGACCGAAAATGGGGAGGCTACCAGCCTTAAAAGGAGTCGATCCCGGAAGGGATCTCGGCCTTCGTTTCGCACCCGCACCGTGAGGCCAAAAAGATAATCGCGCCCCCGAAAGACGAAAACTTTTTCGATCTTCACCGGCAGCTCGTAGCCCGGACGAAAGGCCAGCGTGGCCTTCTGGGCATCCTTGAGAAGCCAGTCGGTCCGGGATGGTCCCCGGTAAGGATAGATGGCCACCTCGGGCCTCGTGGCCAGATAGACCTCGATAGGCAACCCCTTCTTGGGTGCAGAGACCAGCTGAATGAGAGGAGAATCCGGGGAAGGATTCTGTCGGTAACCTTTGAGTTCAAAACTCTTGAAGCGAGCACCGGCTTCGGTGAGGACCGCCCTGAAAAATTCCGTGTCCACCCGAATGTCCCTCACCCTCGAGAGATCCACCTTGAGAACCGGCCTGTGGCTCGGCCGGGACTGGGAAGACCGGAAAGTTTTCTCCGTCTTGTTAGCTCCCGCGGAAGAGCCCCCTCCAGCCACCATGGAGGTCTTCGCCGGTCTGGGAGCGTAGTGCGAGGCGTACCAGAGATGAAAAATCATCATAATGATTATGGAAAGCACGATAGCCAGAAGGGCTCGCATCTCCATCAGGATTGGCCTCCTTGCGGTACAGGATCGTACCCTCCGGGATGGAAGGGGTGACAGCGGAGAATCCTTTTAAGAGCTAGCCAACCGCCCTTGAGGACTCCCCATCTTCTAAGGGCCTCCTCGGCATAGTGACTACAGGTAGGATAAAAGCGACAGTGCCCCGGAAGCCAAGGTGAAAGAACCAGCCGATACAACCGGATGACTCCTGTAAGGACGCGTACTAGCATCGTCTGAAGGCCTCGGATAATATCTCTGCCAATTCATCCGGGGAGAAGTTGAGAATCTCCCGACGGGGTATGAACACAAAATCACAACCCGGGGGAAAGATCTCCTTGTGTCGGCGAAAAGTCTCCCGGAGTATTCTCTTTATTCGGTTCCGCACCACCGCCTTGCCCACCTTTTTGGAGACCGCAAAGCCAATTCTGCGCCGGCTCCGGCCGTTTTCCGCATATACAATCCGGAGATAGGGCAGATCAAGCCTTCGACCTTCCCGGAAAACCCGTTCGAAGTCTCTCCTGCGGGAAAGCCTTTCGCCCCGGGGAAGCCCCTCACGCTTCAAAGCTAGACCGTAAGCCGCCAGCGACCCTTGCGCCTACGATTCTTGAGAATCCTGCGCCCGGAACGCGTGCTCATCCGGGCCCGAAAGCCGTGGCACCGCTTGCGTTTAATCCGACTGGGCTGATAGGTCCTTTTCATAGCTCTCCGCCTCCGCCGTAGCTGTTAAAGTGTTAAATAATGGAATAAAATGTTTGCCCTAAATAAAACCGCCCGGGGAGAGAATGTCAACGGCAAAGGACTTCCTGAACCGTATCTTGGAGACCAAAAGGGCCGAAATCACCCGGCGCCGGGAGCGTGGGCTCTTCTTCCGACCTTTCTGGGAGGCCCCCCGGAGGGATTTGGAGGGGGCTCTAAGGGCTTCCGGGTTTACCATCATCGCCGAAGTCAAACGGGCCTCCCCCTCTAAAGGGCTCCTGTGTCCGGACTTTGACCCCGTACGCCTGGCCAGAGCTTACGCCCGGGGAGGAGCCGGGGCCATTTCCATAATAACCGATGAACCCTTCTTCAGGGGATCCCTGGAGTACCTGGCGGCGGTGAGGGAGGCGGTGGATCTTCCTCTCCTTCGCAAAGACTTCATCTTGGACCCGATCCAGATCGAAGAGGCCCGGGCCTTTGGGGCCGACGCCGTACTTCTCATCGTGGCCGCCCTTAGCCCGGAGGACCTGCGCGAACTTCTAGCTTACACGCGCCGGCTCGGGCTCTCGGCCCTGGTGGAAGTCCATCACGAGGAGGAGCTGGAGGTAGCCCTCTCGGCCGGGGCCCCTGTCATCGGCATCAATAACCGTAACCTCCACACCTTCGAGGTTTCGGTGGAGACCACCTTCCGGATGCTGAAGGCCGTGCCGAAGGGGCGGCCGGTGGTCTCGGAGAGTGGGCTTTCGGACCCCGGGACCCTCAAGCGTCTGGCCGAAGCCGGGGTGGCCGGAGCCCTCATTGGAGAGGCCCTGGTGAAAAGTCCAGATCCGGAGTATCTATTGAAAAGTTGGCTTAAGGAGGTCCAATAAGCCATGCTCAGGCCAAATTTCGAAAAAATGGGCGGATTGATACCGGCCATCGTGCAAGATGCCGAAACTGGCGAGGTCCTCATGCTGGCCTACATGAACGAAGAAGCCTGGCAGCGGACTCTGGAGACCGGAAAGGCCCATTATTTTAGCCGCAGTCGCCAGAAGATCTGGCTCAAGGGGGAATCCTCGGGGCACGTTCAGGAGGTGCATGAAATCCTCATCGACTGCGATGCCGACACTGTGCTTCTCAAAGTAAAACAGCTCGGAGGGGCAGCCTGTCACACCGGTTACCGTTCCTGTTTCTATCGCCGCCTCCAAGGTAACCAGGTGGAAATCGTCTCTCCAAAAATCTTTGATCCGGAGGAGGTCTATGGGCGAAAGGGTGCTTAAGTTCGGTATTCCCAAGGGGAGCCTTGAGAAGGCCACCATCGAACTTCTCGAAAGATCCGGCTGGCGGGTCAAGGTTCATCACCGCAGCTATTTTCCGGAGATTGATGACCCGGAGATCTCCTGTGCCATCTGTCGGGCCCAGGAGATGAGCCGATATGTGGAGGCCGGGGTGCTGGATGCCGGCATTACGGGGAAAGACTGGATCCTGGAAAACGACTCCAAAGTGGTGCCGGTGGCGGATCTGATTTACTCCAAGGTCAGCAAACGACCGGCCCGGTGGGTGCTGGCCGTGCCCGCAGACTCGGATATCCGCACCCTTGAGGATCTCCAGGGCAAGAAGATCGCCACCGAGCTGGTCAACTTCACCAAGCGGTATTTTGCCGAGCGCGGCATCGAGGTCAAGGTGGAGTTCTCCTGGGGAGCTACGGAGGCCAAAGTGGTTCAAGGGTTGGCCGACGCCATCGTGGAGGTCACCGAGACCGGAACCACCATCAAGGCCCACGGGCTAAAAATCATTCACGAACTCCTGGTCACCCACCCCCAGCTCATCGCCAACGAGACCGCCTGGCAGGATCCCTGGAAGCGGAAGAAGATCGAACAGCTGGCCCTTCTACTTCAGGGGGCCCTTCGGGCCGATCGCCTGGTGGGTCTCAAGATGAACGTGGCCGAAAAGGATCTGGAGAAGGTGGTCAAACTCCTGCCAAGTCTCACGGCTCCCACCATCTCCAGACTCTATCAGGAAGGCTGGTTCGCAGTAGAAACCGTAATCTCCGAAGGCGAGGTCCGCGAGTTGATTCCCAAGCTCATCGAAGCCGGAGCCCAGGGGATTATTGAATATTCCCTCAATAAAGTGATATAAAGACCTTATAAAAGTTCCAAACCAAGGGGGGTGTCATGAAGCGATTCTTTGTCCTGGGAGTTTTACTCCTCATGATTGCGGCCTGTGGGCCTTCGACCACCTATCATGAGCAAGCCTCCGGAATGCATAAAGAGCTGGCCTATGTTTACCTCAAGGATGGTCGTTATCCCGAAGCCCTCAGGGAAGCCCTTTTGGCCAAAAACGAGCGCCCCAAGGACCCGGAAGTTTACAACCTTTTAGGGCTCATCTATATGGGCCGCAAGGAGTACGGGAAAGCCGAAAGCCAGTTCCAGGAGGCCCTCCGCCTCGATCCCAAATATTCCGAAGCCCTGAACAACCTGGGAGCTCTGGCCCTTCTGAAAGGCGATTACGATAGGGCCATCCGCTATTTTGAGGAAGCCCTCAAAAATCCTCTCTACCTCAATCCCTTCATGGCCCTCACTAACCTGGGTTGGGCCTGGCATAAAAAGGGAAACGACGAGAAGGCCTTAGCCTATCTGGAGCAGGCCCTCAAACTCAATCCCCGCTACGCCAAGGCCTACTACTACGCCGGGCTCATTGCCTTTGGGCAGGGACGATGGGACGAAGCCAAACTTAACTTCCGACGGGCGGTACGGTTCGACCACTCCGACATGGCTTCCCGCTACTGGCTGGGAGAGGTCTACTTCCGTCTGGGGGAGATCGAGAAAGCCCGCCGTCTCTGGGAGTCCGTCACCCAGCTGGCCCCTGAAAGCGAGTGGGCCCTCAAGGCGGAGGAGAAGCTCCTCCTCCTTGAGAACCTCTCTAGTGACACATAGGCCGGGCCTCGTCTTGAGGACTCTCCTGGGCGGCCTCCTCGGCCAGCCTTCGGCGCAAAGCTTCGCCCTCTTTGCGGGCAGCCTCGAGACGATTCAAAGCGTTAAGCAGGGCCTTGATCCCTGCGGCCACAATATCTCCGTCGCGCCCCAACCCGGCGGTGCGCCTTCCAGAGACATCCTCCAGGATTACCC
>WFPH01000214.1 GCA_015487645.1 Thermosulfurimonas sp.
CTCAAGGAAGATCCCTCCGTGGCTTTCCGGGTGCGGTGGCTGAGTGGTCCACGACCAAAGAGGCCCTATTTCCGGGTGTATGTCTATGATCGTTACCGAAACGGGGTCTGGGAGGCCCTTAAAGGGAATCGAATTCCCCGAGAGATCGCCCCCGGCCCTCAGGCCACTCTGGAGGTTCTGCCAGAGGTGGAAATCAGAGCCCTCCCAGTGCCGGGCTACGCCCTTACGGTAAAGACCTTGAAAGGCCCCAGGGCCCGGCCTGGCCCTGAAGGTACGGTATTTCTGGAAACGGAAGTCCTTGAACCGGCTATCTGGCGGTTGAAGGTCCGGGTGGGGAAGGGATTTCCCGTAGAGCGTTCTCCTGAAGAATTCCTGGATGTGCCCCGGAGTCTCCGTCCGAGCCTGGAGACTCTAGCCCGAAAACTGAAAAAGGAAGACCCTCTTGAGACCGCCCGGGCCGTGGCCCGTTACCTTCGCGAAAACTATGTTTATACCCTCAAACCTGGAAGTCCAGAGGGCGAGCCCATTCGGTGGTTCCTTTTTGAGGCCCGTCGGGGACACTGCGAATATTTTGCGACCGCCATGGTCTTCATCCTTCGGGCGCTGGGGATCCCGGCCCGGGTGGTGGGAGGGTATGCCGGGGGTGAATGGAATCCCCTGGGAAAGTACTATCTCCTACGGGAAAGGGATGCACACACCTGGGTGGAGGCCTTTATCCCAGAGAGGGGCTGGGTAACCTTTGATCCTACCTCGGCGGCGGATCTTGCCCGCCGCGGAAAACAGGGCTTCGGGCGCCTGCAGCTCCTTTGGGATTACCTCCAGTTTAAGTGGTACTACTGGGTGATTGAATACGATTTTCTGAAACAGATGCGGATCCTCCGCGGAATAGGGAACCGGGCGAAGGCCCTCTCACGACCGTCTCTTCCGCGTTTTTCTGCCCGAAACCTTTTTTGGGGACTGGCCGGGCTCTTTTTGGGGGTAATTTTGTGGGGGCTGATACTTCGAGCCCGGCGAAAGTCGGAGCAGCCGGTCGAAAAACTTCTGGCTCTCCTCGAGAGGGCCGGCTATCCACGTTCCCCGGCCGAAACCCTCCAGGAGTACTTTGAAAGGGTTTCCAGGAGCCGTCCAGAGCTCTCTTCTATCCTGGAGGAATTCCTGGAGCTTTACTACCGGGAAGCCTTTGGCGACGAAAAGACCCGAGAGAGACAGGGACTCATCCTCCGACGTTTATACCAGATACTGGACAAAAACGGATCATGAGTGTTATATATTCCTTTAAAAAATGAAAATTATTTGTATCGAACCCCGTAATCCGCGGACGCACGTTTTTTCGGCTTTTAAACTTCCCAGACTTGCCATGCCCCTTCTTGGGACCATCCTGCGCGATCGGGGGCACCAGGTCACGGTGTTTCTGGAAGAGTGGGGGCCTGTGGATGAGGGCACGGTGAGGGAGGCCGATCTGGTTCTGATCTCTACCATAACGCCTACGGTTCCCAGAGCCTATGCCCTGGCAGACCGTATCCGTAAGGTCTACGGAAAGCCGGTGGTCCTTGGGGGGCCGCATGTGACCTTTCTCCCGGACGAGGCCCTGGAGCATGCGGACTTCGTGGTGAGGGGCGAGGGCGAAAAAACGGTGGTGGAGCTGGTAGAAGCCCTGGCCGACGGCGGGGGTTTTGAGGGTATTGCCGGGCTTTCCTTCTGGCGCAAAGACGAAAAGATTCACAATCCGCCTCGGCGGGAGTTCACCGATCTTGATGAACTACCGGTGCCGGACTTTGCTCTGATCCCCGGAGTCTCTCCGGAGAAGCTCCGGATATACCCCACCATGACCTCTCGAGGCTGTCCTTATGGGTGTATTTTCTGTTCGGTAATCGCCATGTTTGGACGCAAGTATCGTTATCGATCCACGGAGTTGATTCTGGAGGAAATTTCCAAGATCCAGGCCGGGCAGCATGTCTTCTTCTACGACGACAACTTTACCGCCAATCCCGAGCGCACCAAAGAATTGCTTGAAGGGATCATCAGACAGGGTTTTCCGGGGGTATGGTCCTCCCAGGTCCGTATCGACATTTATCGGGATCGGGAGATGCTGGAACTCATGAAAAGGAGTCGTTGCGCCGTGGTCTACATCGGCCTGGAGTCTGTGAATCCGGAGACGCTTAAGGCCTTCCGCAAGGGTATCACTTTTCAGGAGATCGAGGAGGGTGTGCGCACTTTTCATCGTTACGGGATTCGGGTGCACGGGATGTTCGTGCTCGGGGCGGATACCGACACCGAGGAGACTATCCGGGCCACCCTGGATTTTGCCAGAAAGGTCCGTCTTGACTCCGCCCAGTTTCTCATTCTCACTCCGATTCCGGGCTCGAAGATGTTCCGTCAGTTCGAGGAAGCCGGTCGGATCTTCGAGTACCGCTGGGACTTCTACGACGGCCATCACATAGTCTTCACGCCGGAAAGGCTCTCCCCCTTGCGGCTCCAGGAGCTTTCCTACGAGCTACACCGGCGATTCTACTCCCTGCGCGAGGCCCTAAGGTTTCTACTCAAGGGAGACCTCTATGGAGCCTATTTGCGCTATCTGGGGCGCCGGTTTGTCAAACGCTGGTGGCAGGAAAACCGGGATTACTTCGACTATTTGAGTTCCCTCAGCACCGCCAGCACCCTTTCGTAATCGGGCTCGCGGGTTATTTCGGGGACGAGTTCCAGATAGCGCACGGTGTCTTCCCGGTCTATAACCAGAACCGCCCGGGCCAGGAGTTTCAGTTCTTTGATCAGGAGACCGTAAGCCCGACCGAAGGCCCTTTCCCGGTAATCCGAGAGGACCAGGATCCGGTCGATACCGGCTTGGGCGCAGAAACGGGCAAGGGCAAAGGGCAGGTCCACGCTCACATTGAGGACCACCACGTCTTCCGCGAGTCCGGTGGCTTCCTGGTTAAACCTCCGGGCCTGAAGATCGCAGACCGGGGTGTCCAGGGAAGGAGTCACACTGATCACCTTCACCTTTCCGGAAAAATCCTTCAGGGACACCGAATTGAGGTCCTTATCCACCAAAGTAAAATTCGGGGCCTTCTGACCGATCTTGATTTCCGGCCCCACTAGAGTGAGAGGGTTGCCCTGGAAGGCTACAGCTCCGGGCCTTTCTTCAAGCCCCTTGAGTTTCCTGAGCAGAGCCCCCATGAAGGCGGGTAGATCCCGGGGCTCACGCGAGGTGATGATCTGACCGTCGACCACCACCTCCTGGTCGAGATATTCCGCCCCGCAGGCCAGAAGCTCTTCTTTTACCGTGCGGTAGCAGGTGGCCTTGCGCTCCTCAAGGAGCCCGGCCGATATCAAGATCTGGGGCCCGTGGCAGATGGCCGCGATGGGTTTCCCGGCCCGGTAGAAATCCTTCACGATTCCGAGCACCCGTTCCTCTGTGCGCAGTTTGGCCGGAGCCTTGCCCCCGGGAAGGATTAGGGCCACGTACTCCTCCGGCTGAATCTCCTCCAAGGTGAGGTTCACCGGGACTTCATAACCCCGTTTTCCGCGAATCTTGCCCTTCTGGAACGAAGCCACCTCGACTCCGAAGCCCTCTTCCCTTAAGCGCCAGTAAGGGTAAAGGAGCTCGCTGTCTTCAAACTGGTCAGCGCTTATAATTAAGGCCTTCATGTTCCAGCTCCTTTTGAATTTTATTTATGAGACCTCTGAAAAAGTCCACCCTCCCCCTATCCCCTCCCAGAGGGAGGGGAATGTTATTCAGAGGTCTGTTATTTATATGATAAACTTTAAAATCGAATTTTACGAGGAGATTCTCATGAGCGTGACGCGCAAGGTGCTGCTAGCCTATGACGGGACCAGCCCTTCGAGACTAGCGGTTTCCTATCTGAATGAGGTCTTTGGTCATCGAAAGGCCTTTGAGGTCACCGTATGCGTGGTCGCTCGGCGTCCTCCCGCCTATCTTCTTCAGAGCGGGGGCGGAAAATCCATTCTGGAGAAAGAAGATTTACTGGAAAAGGCCATCTCAGAGAACCTGGCACAAGCCCGGGTCATCGCCGAGAGAGGGCGCGAACTTCTCTCGGCTTTTCCGGAAAAAGCCGTGGACCTCAGGGTTTCCCTCCAGACCGGGGATCTGGCTTACGAGATCATCAAGGAAGCCGAAAGCGGATATTACGATGCCATCGTGGTGGGGCGGCGGGGACTCTCTCGCGTCACGCAGGGTTTCATGGGTAGCGTCTCCTATAAGCTGGCCGAGCATGCCCGGATGCCGGTCTGGATGGTGGCCGGAAAGGGATGGAATACCAGAGTCTTGGTGGCCGTGGATCTGGGGGAGCCGGGCTTCAGGGTGGTGGATCATGTGGCCTATATCTTTGCCGGAGATCCCAAGGTGGAGATCACCCTCCTGCACGTGGTCTATCCCTGGACGGGGGCCGGCCCTCGCACCGAGACCTTGAAGAGGGTGGAGCACGAGCTTGAGGAGGCCGAGGAGGAAGAGGCCCGGGCCTTTTTCGAGAAGGCCAGGCAGCGTTTCGAGGAGGAGGGTTTTCCCACCGAGAAGGTGCGGGTCAAGATCGTACGATCCATCTTCGGACCCGCCTCGGCCATTCTCAAGGAAGCCCGTAAAGGCCGCTATGGCACGGTGGTGGTCGGCCGGAGGGGGCGCGGAGGTTTCAAGGGGTTGCTTCTGGGGTCCGTTTCCACCAAGATCATCTCCACCCTTAAGGATCGGGCGGTATGGCTCGTAAGCTAGTTCGCTGCCCAATCTGTCGGAAACCGGTCTCCTGGGAAGGGAATCCTTATCGTCCCTTCTGTTCGGAAAGGTGCAAACTGGTAGATCTGGATTACTGGCTCTCCGAGGATTATCGTATCTCTGTGCCACGCGAGATCCTGGAAGATGAAGAGGAGGTGGAAGGTGGAGAAGTATGACGTGGTGATCATAGGTTGCGGGCCGGCTGGCCTCCAGGCGGCCATCCATACCGCCAGACGCAAGCTCAAGACCCTGGTTTTCGGAAGGCCGGAGAACAGCGCCCTCTTCAGGGCCCACATGGAGAACTACTTCGGACTTGTCGGGAAGGTCTCCGGCGAAGAGCTTCTCCGCGCGGGGCTTGAGCAGATCCGGCGTTTTGGAGCTGAACACCGGGCCGAAGATGTGGTGAGCCTGGAAGTAGCTCCGGAAGGCTTTCGGGTGGTTCCGGAGTCCGGAAAGGAGATCCTGGCCGGGGCCCTCATCCTGGCCCTGGGTGTTACCCGTCGCCATAAAAAGATCAAGGGAGAAGCCGAGTTCGTGGGCAAAGGGGTTTCCTACTGTGTGGACTGTGATGGATTCTTCTTCCGGGGGGAGCCGGTAGCGGTAGTGGGGACGGGAAGCGCCGCGGTCCATGGAGCCCTCACCCTCTCGCGCTTGGCCTCGGAGGTCTATCTGGTGGCCGAGGACCTTGAGGTGAGCGCAGCCATGGCCCGGGAGCTTGAGGCCTCCCCGGTCAAATGGCTGAAGGCCCGGGCGGAGGAGGTCCTGGGCCAAGACACGGTGACCGGTCTCCGGCTTTCAGACGGCACCGTCCTTTCCGTAAAAGGGGTATTCTTTGAGGAAGGAGCCAAGGGGGCTCTGGAACTGGCCACCTCCCTGGGCGTGGCTCTTGATCCCGAAAACATGCGCTATATTCAGGTGGACCGGCGACAGGCCACGAATGTTCCCGGGGTCTTTGCCGCCGGGGATGTTACCGGGCCACCCTTTCAGGTGGCCAAGGCTGTGGGAGAGGGTTGCGTGGCCGCCCTTTCCGCTGCGGACTACCTTTCCGAGAAGCGACGGGCCGCCAAGGCTTGAGATACCGGCATTTTCTCGTCAGCTTTTCAGGGGAAATCGGGGTCAAGGCCCCCGGAACGCGCCGTGCTCTTGAGGACTTAACCGTGGAAAACCTCCGTAGACGGGCCGGCGCTCTGGGGATTTCTCTCCGGATAGAGAGGTTCGCCGGCCGTCTGCTGGTTGAGGCCCCCTCCGAGGCCGAACGCCTGCTTCTCACCCAGGCCGGTCTGGGCAGGGTGGCCGAGTTCCTGGAACCCTCGGAAAGGGATCTGCTCTCTCCCGGATTCTGGGAAGACCGTCTTCCCGTAAGACCCTTTACTTACGTGGTGTATGTGGATCGGGTAAAGCCCCGGGAAAGATTTTCGGAAATCCTGGAAATAAAAAGGCGACTTCTTAAGATTCTGGAGGAATTTTCCCGCAAACGCCTCGCCCTGTGGGACAATCATCCACCGGAGCGGTTGGAGATCCGCCTGGAGGCGGATGGGGAAAGGCTCTTTTTGCTATGCAATCCCCGAAGCGGGCTTTCCGGCCTTCCGGTAGGGGCTGGGGAAAAGGTGCTTCTTCTTTTCTCCGGAGGACCGGATTCACTCCTTTCGGCGGTGCGTCTGGCCGCCAGGGGCCAGGAGGTGGCCCTGGTTTTCTTTGACGATGGCGAGGAGGGCCGCGCCGAGGCGGTACGGCGGGTGGCCGAGACCCTGGCCTATTTTTTCCCTGCGATGACCTCGGAGTTTTTCCGTATCCCCTACCGGGAAGTTCTGGAATTTTTGACCTCGCGGGTTCCACGGAGGGAGCGGTGCTTCTTTTGCAAGGCCACCATGTTGCGACTGGCCGCGGAGCTTGCCCGCCGGGAGGATTTTTCCGCCGTGGCCACCGGGGAGATCCTGGGAGAGCAGGCCAGCCAGACCCTCCCGGCCTTACGTTTCACCACGGAGGTGGCCGAAGTCCTGGTTCTACGTCCGGTCCTCACCCACCGAAAGGAGGAGATCTTTCAGGAACTCGAAAAGCTGGGCCTGGGGGAGGTGGCCCGGCTGAGCCTGCCGGCCTGTCCCTTCGCTCCGGATCATCCCCACACTCGACCGGTTTCAAGCCCCGGAGCTCTGATCCGGATCTGGCCGGAAATCAAAAAACGAGTTAAAACACCAGAAAAAGAGATCGTATCCTATGGAGGGAGATGATGCCTGAACGTTCCCCCCAGGTGGAGACCCTGGTGGTGGGGCCGCTTGCGGTCTGTTGTTATCTGGTCTACGATCCCGAGACCCTGGAAGGCGTGGTCATCGATCCTGGAGGAAACCCTGAAAAGATCCGATCCCGGGTGGCAGCCCTCGGATTAAGAGTCAAATGGATCCTAGGCACTCACGGCCACGCCGATCATGTGGCCGCGGCGGGTGAGCTCCGTCAGGCCTTCTCCGCTCCTTTTGCCCTGCACCGGGCCGATGACGAGTTCTTCCGGGGCGAGGGGGCCTCGATTTTTCTTTCGTGGGGGTTTCCCCCCAATCCTCCGGCGGACGAGACCTTCGAGGAAGGGGCCAGGTTCGGCTTCGGGGCCTGCGAGCTTACGGTCATCCATACCCCGGGCCACTCCCCGGGCTCGGTCTGTTTCTACGACGGTCTTCGTCTCCTTTTCACTGGCGACACCCTCTTCGTGGGAGCCGTGGGCCGAGGAGATCTCCCCGGAGGAGATTACTTCCAGATGATGCGCTCCATTCGAGAGAAACTCCTGGTCTTGCCCGAAGAGACCATCGTCTTTCCGGGGCACGATTACGGTGACCGGCCCACCTCCACCATCGGTCGGGAAAAACGGGAAAATCCCTTTATCCAGGAAGCCCTTTAACTCCTCCCCACCCCGGTATAGCGGAACCCCAGGCTCTTTACGGTTTCCGGCTCATAGATATTCCGCATGTCCACCAGATTGGGTTCGGCCATGAGGTTCTTGATTTCCCGGAGATCCAGGAACCGGAACTCGTTCCACTCCGTGAGGAGGACCAGGGCGTGGGCCCCGCGGGCCGCCTCGAGCGGATTTTTTACATACTCCACCTTGAGGTCCGGTAGCCAGCGCCGGAATTCTTCCATGGCCACCGGGTCGTAAACTCGGACTCTGGCTCCCCGCTTGACCAATTCGGGCACCACCGTGAGCGAAGGCGACTCCCGTACATCGCTGGTGTTGGGCTTGAAGGAGAGACCCAGGACCGCCACGGTCTTCCCGGACAGTCCTCCGCAGAGCTCCTCAGTCTTCTCCACCGCTCGTCTCTTTTGTCGCTCGTTCACCTCGAGCACAGCCTCAAGGATCCGCATCCTCTCTCCCACTTCTCGCCCTTGGTGTACCAGGGCCTTCACGTCCTTGGGAAAACAGGAGCCGCCGAACCCGGGCCCGGGATTCAGAAATTTTCGGCCGATGCGGGGGTCGAAACCCATGGCTCGGGCGACTACCGTGACATCCGCACCCAGTCGCTCACAGAGGTTGGCGATCTCGTTGATGAAACTCACCTTGGTGGCCAGGAAGGCGTTTGAGGCGTATTTGATCATCTCCGCGGTCTCAAGGTCGGTGATGATGAAAGGGGTCTCGGCCAGATAGAGGGGGCGGTAAATGTCCTTCACGATGGCGATGGCGTAGGCGCTCTCTCCCCCTATGACCACCCGGTCCGGATGCATGAAGTCTTCCACCGCCGAACCCTCGCGCAGAAACTCCGGGTTGGAGATGATATCTACGGCCACGTTGTTTTTCTTGTGCTTGTCGATGAGCTGCTTGATCCAGCGGTTGGTGCCCACCGGGACGGTGCTCTTGGTGACCACTACCTTGTAGTCGTCCAGGGCCTCGGCCAGCGAAAGGGCCACTTCCCGGATCTGGGAGAGATCCGCGGAACCGTCCTCCGCCGGGGGTGTCCCCACACAGATGAAGACCGCCAGGGCCTGTTTGACGGCCTTTTTGAGATCGGTGGTGAAGGAAAGGCGGCCGGCTTGCATGTTCTTATGTACCAGTTCCTCAAGCCCCGGCTCGTAGAATGGGATACGACCTTTCTCGAGCTGTTTGATCTTGTCCTTGTCCTTGTCCACGCAGATGACCTTCATGCCGAAGTCGGCCATGCCGGCTCCGGAAACCAGGCCCACGTATCCCGTACCGATCACCGCAATGTGCATCCTTTCCCCTCCCGGAAAAGATCTTGCAGGAAGTTTAAAATATAAACCATGCCGGAAAAAGATCTTCGCCGGGCCTATTTTTTAAAGTGCCTGGGCTGCGGGCTTCGTTTCCCGGCTCTGGAAAGGGTTGGGCTATGTCCGGCCTGCGGGGGAAAACTCCGTCTTGAGGCCGAGCGCAAGGTTTTCTCCGATCGGGATGGCCTGCTGTTACCCCTGGATACTCCCTGCGTGGCGGTCCTTGAGAACTTGAGAAGCGCCTGGAACGTGGGCTCCATTTTCCGCACGGCCGAGGCCGCGGGTTTCTCCCGTCTTTATCTTTGCGGGATCACCCCCGCGCCTCCTCATCCGGGGGTGAAGAAGACGGCTCTCGGAGCGGAGGAAACCGTGCCCTGGTCAAGACATCCGGATGCCCTGGAGGTGGTGGAGGAACTTTTAGCCCGGGGGTTTTATCTCCTCGCCCTTGAGGAGACTCCCGAGGCCGAACCCTGGCATCCGGATCTTGAGCTTCCGGCCGCTCCCCTGGCCTTAGTGGTGGGAAACGAGCTTTGCGGTGTGGATCCCGGAGTGCTTGAAAGGGCAAATTCAGTCCTTGCCATCCCCATGCGCGGGCGCAAACGTTCGCTCAACGTGGCCGTGGCCTTCGGGGTGGTGGCTCTCTGGATTTCAGCCCGCCGTGCTATTCCACGGTGACGCTTTTGGCCAGGTTTCGTGGTTGATCCACGTCGCAGCCCCTCCTTACGGCCATCTCGTAGGCGAAGAGCTGAAGAGGCACGGTGTAGAGGAGGGGTGAGAGTTCCCAGGAGACCGCGGGCAGGCCCACGAAGTCGGAGACCAGGGCCGCCAGGTTCCGGTCGCCCTCGGTCCCAAACCCGATAACCGGCCCCCGCCTCGAGCGCACCTCTTCAATGTTTGAGAGCATTTTTTCGTAGAGGATTCCGGACTCCTTCGGAGCCAGGGCCACCGTGGGTACCGTCTCCTCGATAAGGGCGATGGGGCCGTGTTTCATCTCCCCCGCGGCATAACCCTCGGCGTGAATGTAGGAGATCTCCTTGAGCTTGAGGGCCCCTTCCAGGGCTACCGGGAAAAGGATGTTGCGTCCCAAATAGAGTAAATCCTCCCGGCGGAAGTACTTTTCGGAAAGCTCCCTAAGCCTGGGATGAACCTTCTCGATGAGGGTCTGCAGGCGGTGGGGGATCTCGGTGAGCTCGGCCGCAAGCTTTCGGGCGGCCTCCTCGGGGAGTCTTCCGGAGATCTGCCCCAGATAAAGGGTGAGAAGCAGGAGTACCGTGAGCTGAGAAGTGAAGGCCTTGGTGGAGGCCACGCCGATCTCCGGCCCGGCGTGGGTGTAAATTACCCGGTCGGCCTCCCGGGCGATGGTGCTCCCCAGCACATTGCAAATGGCCAGCACCCGGGCCGAAAGCTCCTTGGCCAGGCGAAGGCCCGCCAGGGTGTCCGCCGTCTCCCCGGATTGCGAGATGACGATGGTAAGCGTGCGGTCGTTCACCAGGGGGTCGCGGTAGCGAAACTCCGAGGCCAGGTCTACCTCCACCGGTATACCGGCCCATTTCTCAAGGAGGTATTTACCCACCAGTCCGGCGTGGTAAGAGGTGCCGCAGGCCACGATGTAGATCTTTGCCAGTCTCTCAAAGAAATCCGGGGCCAGATCCGCATCCGAAAGATCCACCCGGCCGGTCTCGGGATCGAGCCTGCCCCGCAGGGTGTCACGTATAGCCTCGGGCTGTTCATAGATCTCCTTCAACATGAAATGGGGGAACCCGCCCTTTTCGGCCCGGGAGGCGTCCCAGGTGATCTCCCGCACCGGGCGCCCCACGCGTTCCCCTCCGAGCCTGAAGACCTCCACCCCGGAGGTGGTAAGCACCGCGAGATCTCCGTCTTCCAGGAAAATTACCTTCCGGGTCCAGGGCAGGATGGCCGGTACGTCCGAGGCCAGGAAGACTTCGCCCTCGCCGATGCCGAGCACAAGCGGGCTCTGATGGCGGGCGCAGACGATCCTTTCCGGATCGCGCCGCCAGATGACCCCCAGGGCGTAGGCCCCTTTGAGCTGCCGGAGGGCCTTCTTTACCGCCTCCAGGAGATCTCCGGTCTCGGCCAGGGCTTCTTCCACCAGATGCGCGATGACTTCGGTATCGGTCTCGGAGACGAAGCGGTGTCCACGCTTCGAGAGTTCCTGCTTGAGCGTGTGATAATTTTCGATGATGCCGTTGTGGACCACGGCCACCTCGCCCGTGCAGTCAAGATGCGGATGGGCGTTGACCTCCGAGGGCTCCCCGTGGGTGGCCCAGCGGGTATGCCCCAGCCCGGGAGCTTCTCCCCGGATTTCGAGGGCCCCTAGGCTCTCGTCCAGGTCGAGGACCTTGCCTTTCACCCGATGTACGAATAACCCCTCGCGGGTGAAAAAGACCACCCCCGCCGAGTCGTAACCCCGATATTCCAAGCGACGCAGGCCCTCAAGGAGCACACTCTTTACCGGACGCCGTCCTAAGTATCCGATGATCCCGCACATGACCCCTCTCCTTTAAGTTTCTGCAGATACTCCTCCCATTCCCAGGGCAGGAGGTATTTTTTCTTGTTGTTGCAATCTTTACAGGCCGGAACGAGATTGGATTTTTCAGAGCGCCCCCCCTGGGCGAGGGGAATTTTATGATCCATGGTGAGTTCGCCCGGAGGTACTTTCTTTCCGCAGTAATAGCAGACCCCCCGGGCGCATTTCTTCCGCCACCAGCGCGTCTTACGTAGCCTCCGAGCTTTTTCCCTCTCCCTGCGGATCCACTCCTCCGAAGGAATCCATCCCTCCTTCATAAAAGCGGCCGGGCCTCCCTTTTCAAGGCCTCCGGGGCCTTTTCCCATTCCTCAACCGAAAATACCAAAAGGTCAAGCGGAAAATCGATCCTCTCCCGAAGGAGAGGCCAATAGCGGCGAAGACGATCCACAGGGGACTCCGAAAGTTCTCCTTCCACTACCAGGGCGAGATCAAGGTCGCTTAAGCCGTGAAAATCTCCTCGCGCCAGAGACCCGATGACCAGGACCTCTTTTATCTCCGGGAAACGGCGGCGCAGGTCCTCCGCGACCCTTGCCGCCCGCGAAAGTATTTCCTCCACGTTAAGGGAAATGATCCTCACAGAACCTGCGGAGGATATCCGCCGCACGAAGGGCCTCCTCGGCTTTTTTCCTCGTAAAATGATCCGCTGGCTTTCCTGCCGCCCACCCATTGGGATATCTTGCCGGAATATAGTAAAGATCCAGGGTCGAGGCCGCCTCTTTTACCTCAGGAGAAACCTTAAACCCCTTTTCCCTCTCGAGCCATTTTAGGATTGCGGTAAGATCGTGTCCCCAGAGCGTATCCCCCAGCTTGAGCCCCAGAGCTTTGAGCATCTTTTCGGCCGCTTGCTGAGCGGTAAAACAGGCCCATTCGTAATACCCGAACTCCAGATCTATACGCGCCTTATCAAGGTCTCTTAATCCCTGTTCCCACCAGTCTTGCCAGCGATTCATAACCCTTTTAGTATAGCCGGGGATGTTCCGCAAAACAATTGAAAAGGCCGGGCTGGCTGAAATCTACGAAAAGATCCAGGCCGGAGAGAGACTTTCCCGGGAGGATGGTCTAAGGCTCCTCGCCTGCCGGGATCTCTTGGCCGTGGGGTATCTCGCTCGTTTGGCTCGGGAACACCTTCACGGACGGCGGGTCTACTACGTGGTCAATCGCCATCTCAACTATACCAACATCTGCGAGAATCGCTGTCGTTTCTGCGCCTACTGGCGTCCTCCCGGGGATCCGGAGGGTTATGTGATTTCCCCGGAGGAAGCCGTGAAGCGACTTTCGGAGGGCCCTTCACCTCGGGAGATACATATCGTGGGAGGGGTGAATCCGGAGCTTCCTTATACCTACTATTTGGAGTTGCTTTCGGCGATCAAGGAGGCCTTCCCCCGGGCGGCCATCAAGGCCTTTACCTGCGTGGAGATAGACCACCTGGCCCGTCTTTCGGGAAAGTCCGTGGAAGAGGTTTTGAGGGAACTCAAGGCCGCGGGGCTTGCCTGTATCCCCGGAGGTGGAGCGGAGGTCTTCTCCGGTCGAGTCAGGGAGAAACTTTTTCCCCGGAAGATTCCGGCCGAACGCTGGCTTGAGATCGCCAGGGCCGCCCATCGTCTGGGGATACCCACTAACGCCACCCTGCTTTATGGCCATCTTGAGACCCACGAGGAACGGGTGGATCATCTGCTCCGTATCCGGGAGCTTCAGGACGAGACCGGGGGATTCCTCTGTTTTGTGCCCCTGCCTTTCCTCCCGGAGAAGACCCCTCTCAGGGATGAGGTGCGGCCCACCACCGGATTTGAGGATCTCCGCATGATGGCCGTGGCCCGGCTTCTTCTCGATAACGTTCCCCATCTTAAGGCCTACTGGGTATTCCTCGGGGTCAAGCTGGCGCAGTTGGCCCTCCATTTCGGGGCTGACGATCTGCACGGTACGGTGGTGGAGGAGAAGATCAGCGAGGCCTCCGGGGGCCGGGAGGCCGAAGCCCTTTCCCGGGCCGGAATCGAACGTCTTATCCGAGAGGCCGGTTTCGAACCCGTGGAGCGCGACGCCTTTTACCGGCCGGTGGTTTAAGCCTCCCGCACCATCGCCAGGCCCACGATACGTTCCTTCCCGTTGAGGAAAAAGAGCTTCACCCCCCGGGTGGCGCGCCCTTTGTAAGGAATGTCCTTTACCCGCAGGCGGATGATCTTTCCGGCATCCGAAAGGAGAAGGATCTCGTCTCCCTCCGAGACCAGGAGCCCTCCGGCCAGATCTCCGGATTTGGCGTCGATTCTGGCCGCGATGAGGCCTTTTCCGCCCCGGCTCTGCGACCTATATTCCGAGAGCGGGGTCCTCTTGCCGTAACCGAAGGCCGTGACCGTGAGGAGATCCCTCTTTTCCTCCGGCGGAAGCACCAGGAGGCTTACCACCTCGTCTTCTGGAGCCAGATCGATGCCCTTTACTCCTGCGGCCGCCCGCCCCATGGGACGCACCTGGTCCTCCGGGAAACGAATGGCCTGCCCCCGGCGGGTGAGAAGCAGGATCTCGTGCTGGCCGTCGGTTACGGCCGCCGCCACCAGTTCGTCCCCCTCGTTTAGTTTCAGGGCCAGAATGCCTGTTGAACGGGGATGGCGAAACTCCGAAAGTTCCGTTTTTTTGACCAGCCCCTGGCGGGTGGCAAAGACCACGAACCGGCCTTCGGAGAATTCCTTGACCGGCACCACCGTGGTGACCTGCTCTCCTTCCGCGAGTTGTAAGAGATTGGTGAGAAGGGTGCCCCTGGCCTGACGCCCGGCCTGAGGGATGTCAAGCACCCGCAGCCAGTAGGCCCGGCCCCGATTGGTGAAACAGAGAAAGACTTCGTGGGTGGTGGCCACGTAGAGGTCCTTGACCGCGTCTTCCTCGCTTACGGAAAGTCCGCTCACCCCTTTGCCCCCCCGGCGCTGCTGGCGATAGGTGGAAAGGGGAAGCCGCTTTACGTAACCCCTGTAGGTCACGGTGACCACCATGGATTCCTCGACCACCAGATCCTCCCAGGAGACCTCTCCTTCCTCCGGGACGATCTCCGTGCGCCGGGGATCGGCATACTTTTCCTTGAGTTCCCGGAGTTCGGCCTCGATCACGCCTTTAAGGGTTTCTTCGTCCGAAAGAATTTTTTCGAACCAGGAAATCTGACGCTTGAGTTCCTCGTGCTCGGCCCGGAGTTTTTCCCGCTCAAGGGCCGTGAGGCGCTGGAGACGCATGTCCAGGATGGCCTGGGCCTGGGCCTCGGAGAAGGCGAACCTCCGGATGAGCTTCTCCTTGGCCTCGGCCGGGGTGCGGGAGCCCCGGATGAGGGCGATGACCTCATCCAGGTGATCCAGGGCCTTGAGCAAACCTTCCAGGATGTGGGCCCGCTCCCGAGCCTTGCGTAGATCGTACTGGGTACGGCGCAGGACCACCTCCCGCCGGTGGACGAGAAAGTGCCAGAGGACCTCTCGCAGGGAGAGAAGCTCCGGCCGCCCCCGCACCAGGGCCAGCATGATTACCCCGAAGGTGCTCTCAAGAGGTGTATGCTTGTAGAGCTGATTCAGAATCACCCGGGCCTGGTCGGCCTTCTCCCGTTTGAGTTCCACCACCACCCGGATGCCATCCCGGTCGGACTCATCCCGCACCTCGGCGATCCCCTCGAGTTTTTTCTGCTGGGCCAGCTCCGCGATGCGTTCCACCAGTTTGGCCTTGTTCACCTGGTAGGGGATCTCGGTAATTACGATGGCCGTGCGTCCCCGTTCCCGTTCTATAACGGCCCGGCCCCGCATCTTGATGAGCCCTTTGCCTGTGAGATAGGCCTCCCGGAGGCCGTCAAGGCCCACGATCAATCCCCCGGTGGGAAAATCCGGGCCCTTGATGTGACGCAGCAGTTCGTCCAGGGTGATCTCGGGGTTGTGGAGCATGGCGATGAGGGCCTCGGCTACCTCCCCCAGATTGTGCGGGGGGATGTTGGTGGCCATGCCCACCGCGATTCCCGAGGCCCCGTTTACCAGCAGGTTTGGAAGTTTCGAGGGCAGGACGACCGGTTCCTGTAGAGTATTGTCGTAGTTGGGCACGAAGTCCACGGTTTCTTTTTCGAGATCGGCGAGCATTTCGTGGGCGATGCGGGAAAGACGCACCTCGGTGTAACGCATGGCCGCCGGGGCGTCGCCGTCCACGGACCCGAAGTTCCCCTGCCCATCCACCAGAGGGTAGCGCATGGTGAAGTCCTGGGCCAGGCGCACCAGGGTGTCGTAGACCGCGGCGTCTCCGTGGGGATGATACTTACCGATGACCTCTCCTACCACGCGGGCGCTCTTCTTGTGGGGCTTGTTCCAATCGTTTTTCATTTCGTGCATGGCGTAAAGGATGCGGCGCTGGACAGGCTTGAGCCCGTCGCGTACGTCCGGAAGCGCCCGCCCCACGATCACGCTCATGGCGTAGTCCAGATAGGAACGCTTGAGTTCCTCCTCCAGGGGTACGCTCAGAATCTCACCCATGGCCGACACCTCCCGGCCCCATTATAATGGAGGCCTGCCCCTATAGAAACCTCTTTCACGGATAGAGCCCCTTGCCTAATTCTATTCCCCTCCCTTTGGGAGGGGCCAGGGGAGGGACGGATACTCGATGGTCTGACTCTGGCGGATTCGGTCTTTACGTGTTAAGGATTAGGTCCCGGAGGGAGGCGCATTCATGGAGACCAGGGTCTACGTCCTGCGGCATGGCCAGACCTTTGCCAACGCCGAGGGACGTTTCGCCGGGCGCACTCCTGAACCCTTAACTGAAAAAGGCGAAAAACAGGCCGTGCGGGCCGGGGAATACCTTCGGGCGGATCCCCCTGGCCGGATTTACATTAGCCCTCTCCATCGCACGCGACGCACGGCCGAGCTTATGATGGAGGCCTTAGGAGGCTCCTCCGAGATCGTGGAGGCGTCCGACTTCCTCGAAATCAGCATCCCACCCTGGGAAGGGCGTTTCAAGCACGAACTCCGCAGCGATCCGGCCATGCAGTATGAGGTCTGGTCCAGGGCGCCCCACCGCTTTTATCTTCCGGGGTGCGAGACGCTGGCCGAGGTTTACGGACGGGCCGTGCGAGGCATGGAAGAGATCTTCCACCGTGAGTCCGGTCGTGCCGTGGCCGTGGTTACCCACATGGTGGTGGTGCGATCCCTTCTGGTCCACTATCTCGAGCTTCCGCTTTCAGCCTACCGCACGGTGCCGGTGCCCAATGCTCTGCCCGTTCTTTTCCGCCGCCGGGATCTTGAGGTCACGATTGAGGTCCCCTTCGGAGAGGGCCCCGAGGCCGAGGAGATGCGAGAGTTCCTTAAAAGGGTCCGCTCATGAAAAGATTTTTCAAGATCACCGGTCTCGTTCTGGGCATTTTGGTCCTTTTTATCCTGGCGCTGGGTTTCCTTTTGCCCTACATTGTGAACCTTTCGGCGGTGAAGGAGCGGGTGGCCGAAAGGCTCTCCCGCACGCTTAAGGCCGAGGTTTCGGTAAAGACCCTGCGCTTTCGGGTTTTCCTGCGGCCGGGACTCTCCGCCGAGGGAGTACGGATTAAGGCCCCGAATTACCTCCTCACGGTAAAAAGCCTGCGACTTTACCCGGAGGTTGGTCCCCTTCTTCGCAAGGAGATCGTCATCCGAAGCTTCGCCCTCGACTCCCCCTACCTCACCCTCATCCTCCCGGAAAAAAAGAAGAAGACCGCTCGCCCCTTTTCTCTGAAGGAACTTCTGGAAAAGACCCCACCTCTTCCAGCCATGGAACTTGAAATTTCCGATGGGCGTCTGCGTGTCTTCCGGGGCAAGGTTTTCCTTTTTGATCTAGCGGATCTTTCCGCGGAGCTGGCTGCCCGGCCCGAGCAAATCCTTTTCGAAGTAGAGGGCAAAGCCTCCTTTATGCGCAGGCTTCATCTCAAGGGCCGTCTTAATCTTCGTGAAGCCTCCTCGGAGGGGTTGCTTGAGGTCTCCGGCGTGGATCTTTCCTTACTGAAACCCTTGGAGGAGTATCTACCTCTCTCCGTGCAGAAGACGGATTTTTCTCTTTCTTTGGCCTATACTTACGAGGACGATTCCCTGGTGGCCGGTTTCAAGGGGTCGGCTCCCTGCGTACGCTTCAAGAAGGCCGCAGACCTCCTTTTTTCCTGCGCCAATATCGAGGGCCAGTTCTCTTTCGATGCCAGGGGCTTTGAGCTTCTGGTCAAGAACCTGGATCTTCGTGAGCCCGAGATTCAGGGGGAGCTTGTCCTTAGAAAGGCTTCCGGGGCTTACACCCTCTCAAGTCGCCTGAAAAAACTGGATTTCACCGCTCTGAGGGCCCACCTTGTCAAGCTTTTCCCTGAGAATCGGGGTCTTAAAAAATTTTGGGCTACGGTGCGGAGCGGGTATTTCTCGGACCTGGAATTCAAGGCCCGGGCTCCTAGGCTAGCCGGGCTCCTTCGGCCGGAGAACTTCATCCTATCGGCCCGAGTGAAGGAC
>WFPH01000215.1 GCA_015487645.1 Thermosulfurimonas sp.
CCCTCAAGTGGCTGGCAGGGCTTTATTTCGAGAAAACCGGCCGGGAGGAAGCTTTGGCGGTCTGGAAAGAACTGGCCGGCGAGAATTCCACTGAGGGTCGTCTGGCCCAAGGTATTCTCAAGAGCCTCGAACTGGTGGAAGCCGCTCGCAAAGTAATATATTGAAGGATATGAACAAAAAGGTCCTCATCGTTTCGGAAAGTTCGGAGCTTTTGTCTCTGGCTGAAGATCTTGAGGCCGAAGGGCTCAAGGTTCTACGGGTTTCTGAACCTTCTCAAGCCGCAAATCTGGCCGAAGTTGAAGAGCCCGCGGTAATCCTGGTGGAGGTGTCAGCGAAGGGGGCTTCTCCCCGTCGAATTCTTGACGATCTCCGACGTCGTCGTGTAGAGGCGGCCGTCGTCTTCCTGGCCCAGGAAATCTCTATCGAAGAGGCGGTAGCCGCGGTAAGAGAGGGAGCCTACGACTTTCGCTTGCTGGGGACTGACCGTGAGGTCCTAAAAAAACTCGTTCTAACGGCCCTTGAGGAGTATAGAGTCTTTACGGAAAGAGAGGGTTTTCTCACCCGTGATCCAGGCCTCAGAGCCCTTCTTGAAAAACTGCGGACTGTGGCCAGGAGCCGAGCCCCCATCTTGATTACGGGGGAATCCGGCACGGGCAAAGAAGTCCTGGCCCGGTGGCTTCATCGGATAAGTGATCGGGCCCGCGGGCCTTTTGTCGCTATCAACTGTGCGGCCCTCCCGGAGGCCCTGCTGGAGTCTGAATTGTTCGGCTACGAGAAAGGAGCCTTCTCCGGAGCCCTCACCCGCAAGAAGGGCAAGTTCGAGCTCGCCGATGGCGGGACCATTCTCCTAGACGAGATCACCGAAATGCCTCTGCCGCTCCAGGCCAAGCTCCTGCGGGTCCTTCAGGAGGGAGAAGTGGATCGCTTGGGCGGAGCCTATCCGGTCAAGGTAGATGTCCGGGTCATCGCCACCACCAACCGGGATATAGAGGCCGAGGTGGCTGCCGGACGCTTTCGGGAAGATCTCTACTTCCGCCTGAATGTCATACCGGTGAAACTCCCTCCTCTTCGCGAAAGACCCCTAGATATCCCTTACCTGGCGGAGCACTTCTTAAGGGAATTCGCCCGAACTTATGGCAAAAAAATAGAAGGTTTCGCCCCGGAAGTGCTTGAAGTCCTTCAAAACTACGACTTTCCGGGCAATGTCCGGGAGCTTAAAAACCTGCTTGAAAGAGCCGTGCTCCTGAGCGAAGGCCCTCTTATCACCCTAGAAAATCTCCTATGGTCCTCCTCTCAAAAAAGCCTTAAAGCCGAGCCTCCGACTCCTTCCCGGATAAAACCCCTGCGGGAGCTAGAAAAAGAGGCCATTTTAGAGGCCCTCAAGGCTTGTGGTGGAAACCGCACGCGAGCCGCGGAGCTTCTTGGCATAAGCGTGCGCACCCTGAGAAACAAGCTCCGGCTATATCGGGCACAGGGTTTGCTATAAACTTTAAGGGAGGTTCGGGATGTTTGGGAAGGTCTTCCAGAGGACCTGGGACCTGGTAGCCAGGAGTTTGAAATTGAGGGTTTTGCGACATGAAGTGTTGACCTCCAACGTGGCCAATGTGGATACTCCGGGTTACCGCCGAAAGGATGTGCCTTTTGAAAGGATCATGCAGGCTTATCTAGGCGAAAGCCCGGTACCCCTCAAGCGCACCCACCCCGAACATCTTTCGGGATTTTCTCCCTCAGAGAAACCGGAAATCGTAGAAGCTGAGGATATTGGCACTCCCAACAATGTTTCCCTGGAGGAAGAAATGTCCAGGCTTATGGAAAACCATTTACTTTACCAGGCCACGGTTCAGGCCTTTATAAAGGAAATACAGCTTATGCGTGAAGCCATCACAGAAGGAGGTAAGTAGCCATGAAGTTGCTTACGGCCCTGAGGATCGCCGGAAGCGGGCTTTTGGCTCAGAGGGTGAGGCTCAATATCGCCTCCATGAACCTGGCCAATGCTCACGTGACCCGTACCGCAGAGGGAGGGCCTTATAGAGCTAAAGATGTAATTCTGGCCGCTGAGCCGGATCCTGAAGAAAAAGGGGTCTCAGAGGTCAAAGTGGTGGAGATCGTTGATGATCCAGCCCCTTTTAAAGAGGTTTATGATCCCTCGCATCCAGATGCGGATGAAAGGGGCATGGTGAAATACCCTAATGTAGATGTTCTCACGGAGATGGTGGAACTGCTTTCCGCCGGAAGGGCCTACGAGGCTAACCTCACGGTCATCAACATTACGAAGGATTTAGCCCTGAAGACCCTCGATATCCTGCGCTAAGGAGGTCTTAGATGAGAATCAATCCCTTCCAGAATCTTAAGCTCCTGCCTGAAGAGTCCGCCAAGACCACCTTGAAAAGAGAGAGCGAGTTTGGAGAGTTCCTGAAAGAAAAACTTCAGGAGGCCGACCAGATCCAGAAGCAGGCCCTTCAAAACCTGAAAGATTTCGCCGCCGGACGAAACACCGATTTGACCGAGTTGACCCTTTCACTGGCCCAGGCGGATCTGTCCTTCCGGATGGTGGTAAGGATCAGGAACAAGATTCTCGAGGCTTATCAGGAAATTATGCGGATGCAGATCTAAAGGAGCTTAGCCTATGAAGTGGCCCCAGCCGAGGGAGGTAGCCGGGCAGCTCAAGACCTTTTATGAAGGACTCGGGCGGGAACAGAAGCTCATTGCGGTCGGCGTTATCCTGTTAGTTTTAGCGGGGTTTGCAGCCCTCATCTTTTGGGCCTCGCGCCCTGAATGGGCCCTTCTCTATCGAGGTTTGCCGGAGGAGACCGCCGGAGAAATTGTGAATTACCTCAAAAGCAAGAATATTCCCTATGAGCTTACCCCTGATGGTTCCATTCGTGTGCCCCGGGACAAGGTCTTGGAGTTGCGCATGGAGATTGCCAGTCAGGGGCTGGTAGGAGGCCCGGGGCCCGGCTTTGAACTCTTTGACAAAGGCCAGATCGGGGCCACGGAGTTCGTCCAAAAAGTGAACTACCAACGGGCCCTCGAAGGGGAACTGGCCCGGACCATCATGAGTCTCAAAGCCGTAAAATATGCCCGGGTGCATCTGGCCCTTCCTAGGGAGAGCCTTTTTGTTGAGGAAGAGAAACCCTCGAAGGCTTCCGTATTCGTAAGCCTCAAGCCGGGCTATACCCTCACCAAGAAAGAGATCCTGGGTATCGTCAATTTAATTTCCGGAGCGGTCACCGGACTCACTCCGGAAAACATCAGTATCATTGACGCCACTGGTCGGATTCTTTATCGAGGTCAGAAGGAAGAGGATAGCCTTTCGGCTACCCGGCTGGCCTATCAGCGTCGCCTGGAAGAACGCTATCG
>WFPH01000216.1 GCA_015487645.1 Thermosulfurimonas sp.
GACAATGATGGGGAAGAAGGAAGAGGCTGCCAATCCAAAGGCGAAGGCTACCACTTGGGCCACGAATCCCGGAGGATGAATGCCAAAGTAGCCGGCGACGATTACCGCCAGCCCGGCGGCAATTCGGGCCGCGATAAGCTCGGTGCGCTCCGAAATCTGGGGAGCGATCACGTTTTTGAGAAGATCGTGCGAGAGGGCCGAAGAGATCACCAGAAGGAGCCCGGCAGCCGTAGAGAGGGCGGCCGCTAAGCCTCCAGCTGCTACCAGGGCCACCACCCAGGCCGGTAGCTTGGCGATCTCAGGATTGGCCAGAACCATGATATCCCGGTCGACGTAAAGTTCGTTAGGAGTATCTGGAATAATTTCGTTTTTGACCACTACCTGGCCGTACTTTCCTCGCACCAGGTTTCCGTTTTCGTCTTTGACCAGAATGGGTTTCCCCTTGAAGGGTTTTCCGGGACCATACTGCATTTTTCCATCGCCGTTTTTGTCCACCCAGATCACCAGACCGGTCTTTTCCCAGTTTTTGAACCAGGAAGGAGCCTCAGCATAGGTCTTGTTATGTACGGTTTTGATGAAATTGTACTTGGCAAAAGCCCCCACCGCCGGAGCCGTGGTGTAGAGGATGGCGATGAAAAGGAGGGCCCATCCGGCAGAGGCCCTGGCGTCTTTCACTTTGGGGGTGGTGAAGAAACGAATGATCACGTGCGGAAGTCCGGCGGTCCCCACCATAAGGGTCAAAGTGATGGCGAAGACATCCAGACGCGGTTTTATGCCGGAGGTGAAGGCCGGAAGACCGAGATCCCTCTGAATCTGGTCAAGCTTTTCCAGGAAAAATCCCGCATCGGAGTGAAGAAGTCTTTGTCCGGCCTCGCTTAGAGCCGCTCCTAAACCGATCTGGGGAATGGGTATACCAGTGAACATGAAGGAGATAAATATGGCCGGAATGAGATAAGCGATAATGAGTACGCAATACTGGGCCACCTGGGTGTAGGTGATGCCCTTCATGCCGCCCAAGACCGCATAGAAGAAGACAATGGCCATCCCGATGAGCACACCGGTATTGATATCCACCTCAAGGAAGCGCGAGAAGACCACTCCTACGCCCCGCATCTGCCCGGCCACGTAGACAAAGGAAACGAAGATGGCACAAATGACGGCCACGGTACGGGCCGTCTGGGAATAATAGCGTTCACCCACAAACATGGGAACGGTGTATTTTCCGTACTTCCGGAGGTAAGGGGCCAGCAACATGGCCAGAAGGACGTAACCACCGGTCCATCCCATGAGATACATGGAGCCGTCCCGGCCCAGGAAGGCGAGCATCCCGGCCATGGAGATGAAGGAAGCCGCTGACATCCAATCGGCAGCGGTGGCCATCCCGTTCAGTACGGGATGTACCTGACGGGCGGCCACATAAAAGTCGCCGGTGCTGCGGGCCTTGGACCAGATGGCAATCCCAATGTAAAGGGCAAAAGTCAAACCTACCATTATCCAGGTCCAGGTCATTATGTCCATAATCCACCTCCTCGACGGAAAGATTTGCTACACTTCCGCTACACCAAAGTCTTTATCAAGCTTATTCATGAGTTTTACATAGATAGCGATCAACACCACAAAAATCATTTCAGACCCCTGGCAGGCAAACCAGAAGCCCAGAGGGTACCCACCAATCTTAATTTTGTCTAAAGTATCTACCAGAATAATTCCAAAAAGATAAGAAACGGTAAACCAAATAGTTAACAACATAAAGATGTACTTCAAATTTCTGCGCCAATAGATCTGTAATTGTTCCTTGGAAAAACTCATAACGCACCTCCCTTTGAGATTTTTAATGGGTAAACTTTTTGAAAACCTCTTGTTTAGTTATCACCTCCCTTCTTGGCAAGATATATCAAATCATTTACGGTGCTATAGCCAAATTTAGAGATCTGCCATAGAATTCTTTGAAAAATCTGGGCAGTAAGATAGGCGTCATATAGGGCGTTATGCAGGGTTCTAACCTCAATACCATATTCACGGGCTATATCTTCTAAAGTAGTTCGGATTTCCATGGGCTGATAAAAAGCATCCGCCTGCAGACTTTTTTTTTGAGCCAGCGATAAAGTCCATATACTTCTATCGTGGCCAAATCCGGAAAACTTAAACCAGACTTCTTGAGATATTTTTTCAGAAAAGTCAAGTCTATACGGAGATGGAAACCAACTAACACGCAATTTTTGATAAAATTTAAAAATTCAGGCAATATTTTGGAAATTTCTGGGCGCATTTTTAAATCTGAAGGCAAAATCTGGTGAATCGGGATTGTTTTTTGAGAGATCACCGGACTATAGACCTCACGGTAGAAGATCTCTCCTAGAAGGATTCGACCTCCGTGCATTTTGATGGCCCCAATAGAAAGGAGGGCGTCCTTTCGAGGGTCAAGCCCGGTCAGCTCCGTATCCAAAACCACAAAAGAGGCTTCTTTTATCTTTTGGGTTTTTAGCGGATTCTTCCATTTTTGCCAAAAATCGAGCAAAGCTTTCATGCTATTCGTCCTAAGAGGTATTTGTTTTCAATTGCATCTTGTATACGGTTTATCAGACTGCAGACCTCTTTAAAGAACTTCTTTTCTAATTGGGTCAAATGATTGGGGTTAATATAGTTGTCCGGTTTTTGGCCCTGAACAATTTGATCGTACTGATGGTGGAGACGAATAGACATCAAGAACTGGAAACCTTCGGCCAGCTCATCTCCGTATTCTTTGATTAACGAATGCCCTTTCTTTTTGAGGGCCTCGATGCGGTCTAGGGTGGCGGTCTCGGGTACGGGATTTTCCAGGGCTGCGAGTCTTACAATGTTAACAATAGGTGCCAGACAGCGATGCTTTAAGTTGAGTTCGTTCTTGTGTTCTCCACTTTTTTCGACCACAAAGGTGCGAAAGAAACCCAAAGGGGGCTTGAATTGAACCGTGAGGCGAGCCATGTGCAGGAGGAAAATGTCCTTGCCGCTTACTTCTTTTAAGAGAAAGTCTTTCAACTCCTCTGCCAGGCGCGTCTCTCCATAAAGACCACGAAAATCGAAAAGGATTACGGACTTCAGGATGGCTTCCGGAGTGGGGGTGTTTATCCAGTGTTTGAAATACTCTTTCCAGATGTTTAAAGGCTTTCTCCATTCGGGATTGGTAGCCATATAATTCCCGGAGCAGCGGGCAAACCCGCACTTGACTAGGGCTTCTATGACGAACTCGGCTAACTTGCGGAAGTATTCTTCGCAGGCCCGATCTTCTTCTTCGGATCCGGGGTCCTGATAAATTATTCCGTTGTCCTGGTCGGTGGTAAAGGTTTGTTCATGTCGGCCCTCGGAACCATAGACGATCCAGCAGAAAGGAACCGGAGAGGGACCAAGTTCTTTCTGTGCCAGGTCCAGAACTTTGCGAACAAGGCTGTCGTTTATTTCCGTAATGATACGTAGGAGATGACGGATAGGAACTTCCTCTTTGATTAAAAGTCCGATGAAAGGCACGACCTTCCGGGCTACGGCAGACAATCCTTCTATATCTTCCTGATTCTGGATTTCCTGAGCCAAGGCCAAAGGGGAAATTCCTTGGAGGAGTAAAAGGTCATGATTGGTGAGCATGCCGCAAAGTCGCCCTTTTTCTACCACCGGCAGGTGATGGATACGATTTTTGATCATGGTCGTTACGGCTTCGTAAGCAAACCGGTCGGCCTCTACGGTAATGAGAGGAGCGTTCATAATTTCCTTGACCGGCCTTGAAATAGGTCTTCCAGAGGCCACCACCTTTTCCCGCAAGTCTCTGTCAGTGATGATCCCCACCGGAGTTTCTTTTTCGTCAAGGATGATAAGAGAGCCTATGCGTTTTTCGGCCATGAGAGAAGCCGCCTCCTGAATGGAAACGGTCTCCTTGACCGTGTGAACCTCTTTGCTGGCGATATCCTTTATTCTGGTGGTGAAAAGAGCCCGTTCAAGGCCGGTTTTAATCTCAGAGCTCCGAAGGCGTTCTTTTATAATGCGATCCAGGTACTTGGAGATATGCTTCTTTAGAAAAAATTCACTAAAAAGACCTTTTTGATCTAATAATTCTAAGACCTTTCCTTTGGGGAGAAGATAGCAAAGGGTATCTTCCAGCGTCCTCACGGTGGTCTGTTGCCGCCCTTCAAGCAAAGACCAGAGTCCAAAGGTCTCGCCCTCTCCCCGTATATCTACTAAAATCTCTTCGTCGTTTTGGCCCTGGAGAGTAATTTTTACGGCTCCTTTTTTAATAAGATAGAGAAAATTGCTACTTTCTCCTCCTTCTTCCAGAATAATGGTATCTTTAGAGTAAAATTCTATCTGCAGATGAGGAATAATTCCATAGAGAGTTTCTTCGTCTAGAAACTGGAAGGGAGGGATTTTTTCTAAGAATTCTTTAGCTTCTTCGTAAACCACCATCGTGGGGGCTTTATTTTCATTTTTTCGATTCCTTGTCAAGGTTTGTGAAATTTCGATCAAGGATCTTGTCAACTCGGGATGAAACTGCTATAAAGGCCCTGACCCTTAGAGAACCATCTCAAGAGAGTTGCCATGTTTTTGAGACCGGAAGATAGCCTTCTGATCCTTATCGATCCTCAAGAAAAGCTGGTAAGGGCACTTTATGAGCCCGAAAGGCTGATAAAGAATTTAAGCCTTCTCATAAGGGCCGCTCAGGTTTTTGAAGTTCCTATCGTAGCTACTACGCAATATCGGAAAGGCCTGGGAGAATATGTTCCGGAAATAAAGGAGGTTTTGGGAGCGGTTGAGCCTCTGGATAAGGTCGAGTTTAGCGTGCTAAAGAATCCCGTGATCGCCGAAAAGATTCAGGCCCTCTCTCGCAAGACCCTGGTCCTTTGTGGAGCCGAGACCCATATTTGTGTTTATCAATCTGCGCTTTCAGCTATAGAAAAGGGCTATAAGGTAGTGGTGGTGGCGGATGCGTCCTCCTCTCGTTCACCGGAAAACATCTCTTACGGCCTGACCCGGATGCGAGAACTGGGAGCGGTGGTAGTCTCTACCGAGATGTTGATCTACGAATGGTTAGAGAAGGCCGGCACTCCGGCTTTTAAGGCCCTTTTGCCCTATTTTAAATAAAGAGACCTATGGTCTCCGAGAGGTACTTTGGTCTGGACGGGAAAGACCGGATAAAACTTTGATAAGGAGGTGTGTCATGGGCGAGTCCAGCAAAATAGAGTCCGTTCTGAGGGAAGAACGTATCTTTTATCCTCCGCAGGCGGAGCGGGATCGGGCTTACATTTCTTCGAAGTATGAATACGAGGAGATATACAAGTATTCCCTGAGTGATCCCGAGGGCTTCTGGAGCGAACGAGCCAAGGAACTTATTACCTGGTTCAAGCTCTGGGATCGCACCTGCTACTGGGACTTCAATAAGCCCGAGATCCGCTGGTTTGAGGGTGGGAAGCTCAACGCTAGCTATAACTGCCTAGATCGGCACCTCGAAGGCCCCAATCGGAACAAAGCGGCCATCATCTGGCAGGGCGAGCCCGACGATGAAGTCCGGGTCTACACTTACCAGATGCTTCACCGGGAGGTTTGCCGCTTTGCTAACGTGCTCAAGAAACTCGGGGTCAAGAAAGGTGATCGGGTTTCCATTTATCTTCCTATGATCCCGGAACTTCCCATTGTGATGCTGGCCTGCGCCCGGATCGGAGCCATCCATTCCGTGGTTTTTGGGGGATTCTCGGCCGAAGCGCTCAAGACCCGTATCCAGGACTGTGAGGCCAAGATCCTGATCACCGCGGACGGCTACTGGCGAGCCGGCAAGAAGGTGGAAGCCAAGAAGAACGCCGACGAGGCCCTCAAAGATTGCCCCACCGTGGAAAAGTGCATCGTGGTCAAACGCCTGGGGATCGATGTCAACTGGGTGGAAGGTCGAGACATCTGGTACCACGAGGCCATCAATGATCCGGAGATTTCCGACTGGTGCGAATGTGAGGAAATGGACGCCGAGGATATCCTTTTCATCCTCTACACCTCTGGCTCCACCGGAAAACCTAAGGGAGTTTTCCACACCACCGGAGGGTACCTGGTCTATGTGGCTCATACCCTGCAGTGGGTTTTCGATCTTAAACCGGAAGACATTTTCTGGTGCACCGCCGACATCGGCTGGATTACCGGACACTCCTACATCGTTTACGGTCCCCTGGCCCTGGGGGCCACGGAGATCATGTACGAAGGGGTACCCACCTATCCTCATCCGGGCCGCTTCTGGGAACTTTGTCAGAAGTTCAAAGTCACGCTCTTTTACACCGCGCCCACGGTTATTCGAGCTCTCATGAGGGCCGGGGATGAATGGCCCAAGAAATACGATCTCTCGAGCCTGCGGATCCTGGGGTCCGTGGGAGAACCCATTAATCCCGAGGCCTGGCTCTGGTACCACAAGAACGTGGGCCGTGGCCGCTGCCCCATCGTGGATACCTGGTGGCAGACCGAAACCGGTGGGTTCCTGATTGCCCCGCTACCCTATGCCATACCGCAAAAGCCCGGTTCGGCCACCTTCCCGCTTCCGGGGGTAGAGCCGGTAATCCTTCGCGACGACGGAACTGAGGCCGGGGTCAACGAGGGCGGACACCTCTGTATGAAGCGAGCCTGGCCCGGAATGCTCCGTGGCGTATGGGGAGACCCTGAAAGGTTCAAACAGGTCTATTTCAGTCGGTTCCCGGGCTACTACTATACTGGTGACGGGGCTCGCCGGGATGAAGACGGTTATATCTGGATCATCGGGCGACTTGACGACGTGATCAACGTCTCCGGTCACCGACTGGGGACCATGGAGCTTGAGAGCGCCCTGGTGGCCCATCCTGCGGTGGCCGAGGCAGCGGTCATCGGGATCCCTCACGAGGTGAAGGGCGAAACCATCTACGCCTTTGTGATCCTGCGCGAAGGTTACGAGCCCTCGGAGGATCTCGAGAAGGAACTCAAACAGCATGTCCGCAAGGTCATCGGGCCTATCGCCACGCCGGAGTTCATCCAGTTCGTCTCCGGTCTCCCCAAGACCAGGAGCGGAAAGATCATGCGACGGATCCTGAGAAAGATCGCTACCGGTCAGTACGAAGACCTGGGAGACACTTCCACCCTGGCCGACCCCTCTGTGGTGGAGGAACTCATTCGGACCCGCAAGGCCTTGGAGAAATAACTTCCATACCCATGGATAGTGTTTTGCCGAGGGCGGGGCTTCGGCCCCGCCCTTTTTGGTTTTAAAATACAAATTTGTGAAGCCTTATCAGAAGATTCTTATTCTTACGGGAGCTGGTATTTCTGCTGAGTCCGGGATACCAACCTTTCGGGATCCCGGCGGGGTCTGGGAAAAGTATGATCTCAACGAAGTGGCCACGCCGGAAGGTTTCCACAAAAACCCGAAGTTGGTACACGAGTTTTACAATCAGCGGCGGAAGGAACTCCTTAAGGTTAGGCCCAACCCGGCGCACCTAGCCCTGGCGGAGCTGGAGAAGGGCTACTCAGGCGAGGTCCTAGTGGTCACCCAGAACGTGGACGATCTGCACGAACGGGCAGGCTCAAAACGGGTCATCCATATTCACGGAGAACTACTCAAGGTCCGGTGCGAACTCTGTGGCAGAGTTTTTCAGGAAACAGGTGAAGTCTTCCCTCATACGCCTTGTCCGACCTGTGGTCGCCCTGGAGGGCTGCGTCCGCATGTGGTCTGGTTTGGGGAGACGCCTTTCCATTTGGAAGAAGTTTACGAGGCTCTTCTCCAGTGCGATCTTTTCGTGGCCATCGGGACCTCGGGAACGGTTTATCCGGCGGCCGGTTTTGTGGAGGTGGCCCGTAGATCCGGGGCCTATTGCGTGGAGATCAACCTCAAGCCTGCGGAAAACGCCCCCCTCTTTCACGAACACCGATACGGACCGGCCAGCCAGGTAGTTCCGGAATGGGTCCGGGAGATGCTGGAGGGGTAAAGGATGGCTTACGTGGTAAGGGGATTGGCCAGAGAAGGGAGTTTCCGGGTCTTTGCCGTAGAGTGTCGGGAAGTGGTAGAGGAGGCCCGTCGTCTCCAGGGGCTTTCGCCCACGGCCACCGCGGCCCTGGGAAGGGCGCTCGCGGGGGTGGCGTTGCTCGTGGCGGATATCAAGACCGGCCGCGTTATGCTCCAGATAAATGGCGGAGGCCCGCTGGGGGAGATCCTGGCTGAAGGGGACGCTGAAGGGAACCTCCGGGGAACAGTTCAGCACCCTCAGGTGCACCTTGAACCACGGGGAGGCAAGCTCGCGGTGGGAGCGGCCGTGGGGAAAAACGGTTTCCTATCCGTGACCCGGGATCTGGGCCTGAAGGAACCCTACCAGGGGTCGGTGGCCTTAGTCTCCGGGGAAATTGCTCAGGATCTGGCTTACTATCTTACCATTTCCGAACAGATCCCCTCTGCGGTGGCCCTGGGGGTGCTGGTGGATGTGGACGGCTCGGTAAAGGAAGCCGGGGGCTTCCTGGTGCAGCGTATGCCGGCGGCCAGCCCGGAGGATATTGCCGCGGCTGAGGAGGCACTTTCAGCTATTGGTTCGGTGACCGAGCTCCTCTCGCAGGGGCTCTCCCCGGAAGATCTTCTGGAAAAGATCTTTCCGGGACGTATAGAGATCCTTGAGAAACGGGCGCTCTCTTATCGGTGCCGGTGCTCGCGGGAAAGGGTGGAGGCCGTCTTAGTGGCCCTGGGGCGGGAGGAACTTTCGGCCCTCGTCGAGAGAGGCGAGCCCGCCCGGGTGACCTGCCATTTCTGCCGAAAGGAGTACGAGGTTTCCCTGGAGGACCTGAGGCGTCTTCTGGCCGATTTGGAGAAACCTCACTGAGTATGGCCGGCGATCTTTTTCGAATCTGGGCCCTCCTCAGGGAAGGGGTGGAGAGAGGGGTCTTCCCCGGAGCGGTGGCCTCTATCCGAACCTCTGAAAGATCCTATATCCTGGCGGTGGGCTTCCGGGCTCTGTATCCCGAGAGGGAAGACAACGATGAGACCACCCTTTATGATCTGGCTTCCCTCACCAAACCTCTGGCTACCACGCTGGCTCTCATGAAACTGGTTTCCCAGGGGCGGCTCTCCCTGGAGGATCCTTTGGAACGCTTTTTCCCGGAAGAAGTTTTCGGAGTTTCCCTTTACCGGAAGGTAACCCTGAGAAAGGTCCTTTCACACGCGGCGGGTTTTCCGGCCTGGCGGCCCTATTTTAAGGAGCTGCAGCGGTGGCCCCTCGGCCGGAGACGGGAAGTTCTTCTCCGCCTGATTCTTTCCGAACCCCCGGCCTATACTCCGGGAGAGAAGGAACTTTACAGCGACCTGGGCTTCTTTGTCTTAGGAGAGGTGGTAACCAGGGTTGCCGGTCTGCCTTTTGAAGAATATGTGGAGGGCCTTTTCCGTGAGATCGTTCCGGAGGTCTCCCGAGAGCTTCTTTTCCGCCCTTCCCTTAAGGGGTTTCCCCGGGAGCGTATAGCTCCCACTGAGATCTGTCCTTTTACTAGTAGATGGTTGCGAGGGGAGGTTCACGACGAGAATACCCGGATTCTGGGCGGGGTTTCGGGGACGGCCGGCCTTTTCGGAACGGCTCGGGCCGTAACAAGACTTCTCGAAGGCCTCCTTGAGGCCTGGCAGGATAGGGGAAGGGCTTTTCTTACGCGGGATCTCCTGAGGCTCTTCTGGTCTTCCCGTCGCTTTTGTGGAACCTGGGCCCTGGGGTTCGATCGACCGAGTCCTAGGGGGTCAAGCGCCGGGCCGTTTTTCCCTTCCACCGCTCTAGGGCATCTGGGCTACACCGGCTGTGCCTTCTGGCTGGTGCCGGAGACCGGGCTGGTGGCCGTTCTTCTCACCAACCGGGTCCATCCTTCCCGGGAGAACCGGAAGGTCAGAGCCTTTCGTCCGCGGTTTTTCTCCGAAGTAGCGGTAGCTTTTGGATCCTGAAGTGCGCTTGACACGGGCCTGAGATTCTCTAGCTTGAAAGTATGGCGGAGAAACCTCGGGTCCTCATCGTGGAAGACGAACCGGACGTGGCAGAACTGGAACGTCTGGCCTTCGAGAAGGAAGGGTTCCGGGTGGAGACCGTAGACTCGGCCGCCCGGGCCCTTGAGAGGCTTCAGAGCCTTACGCCGGATCTTATCATTCTCGATCTTATGCTTCCGGACCGTGATGGACTGGAGATTTTGAAATTTTTGCGCTTTCGCAAGGACTTGACTCACGTGCCGGTCATCGTGGTCTCTGCCCGCGGTGAGGAGGTGGACCGGGTGTTGGGTTTTGAGCTGGGGGCTGACGACTATGTGGTAAAACCTTTTAGCCCCCGGGAACTGGTCCTTCGGGCCAAGGCGGTGCTTAAGCGCCTCAAGCCTCCAGAAAAATCGGTCATCATTCGGTATGGCCCCATTACGCTTTATGAGGAGGAATTCAGAGTGGAAGTGGAGGGGCGAGAGGTCAAGCTCACGCCCATGGAGTTTAGGTTGCTCGCCACCCTGATTTCCTCTCCGGGGCGGGTCTTTTCCAGGGAGGTCCTGCTGGATCAGATCTGGGGTTATCAGTACCAGGGCTACGCCCGCACCGTGGATACCCATGTGAAGCGCCTGCGCAAGAAACTCGGCCCGGCGGCCGAACTCATAGAGACCGTCTGGGGCGTGGGCTATCGGGCGAGGGCGCTCAATGCTTGAAGTCCTCCTGCTGGCTCTGGGCCTTTCGCTTCCGGGGGTCTATTTCCTCTGGCGCCGGAAGACTTCTTCTGATTCTCGCGAGAGCCCTTCCGAGGCGTCGGATACGGACCAAACCTCTCCCACAAGCCTCCTTAAGAGGGAAGATTGGCCCTGGCCGATGGCGATGGTGGATGAGAGGCGCAGACTCCTTGCGGTTACCCCGGCTTTGAAAGCCTTCTTCCCGGTACCGGACCCTCAGAATCTTCTGGAGCTGCCTTTTCCGGGGCTGGTGGAGTTCCACGAAAAGGTCTTCCGGGAGGGCCAAAGTGAGGTGAAATTCGAATGGCAGGGGCGTTGGTGGCGCCTTGAGGGCCGGCGGATAGCTCCCGAAAGGGCGGCCGTTCTTCTTTCCGATATCACCCGGGAGGTGAAACTGGCGGAGAAGAACCGTATGCTCTCGGCCACCCTGGCTCACGAGTTCCGTACTCCCCTTACTGCCATAAAAGGCTACGCCGAGGCCCTGGAGGAATACCTCCCGGAGGAAAAGTTTCCCCGGAAGGCCCTTTCGGCCATTCTTTCGCACACCGAAAGACTGGCCCGTCTGGTGCGGGATCTTCTTCTCCTCTCCTCGCTTGAGACCGGACTCAATCTGCGTCCGGAACCGATGACCGCCGGCGATCTCGCGGAGACCGTAGCGACCCTCGTGGCTCCTCTGGTGAAAGAAAAGGGCCTGACTCTTGAGATCGTGGGATCGCGGGAAGTTACTCTTTATGCCGATCGGGACTACCTGGTGCAGGCCCTTCTCAAGGTGCTGGAGAACGCCGTGCGTTTTTCGCCTGAGAGGGGCAAGATCCGACTCGAAATAGAGAAGGGGACGGAGGAGGTTCTTTTCCGGATCCGGGACGAAGGTCCAGGGATTCCGGAGACTATCCGCGAGCGTATCTTCGAGCCCTTTTTCCGGGAAGGACCCGGGAAGGGCCTGGGGTTGGGGCTGGCTCTCGCTCGACGTCTGGCCGAAGCCCACGGTGGAACCCTGATCGCCGAGGCTTCAGACCGGGGAGCTTCTCTGCTTTTCAGGATTCCAGCAAATGCCCCGGAGCCTTCACAGAAAGTTCACAATTGATTGAGAGAATAAACTCAAACCGCAATAGGGGGTATGGACATGAAAAAAGGGCTACTGATGGGGCTGTGGGGGTTTCTCTGGCTGCTTGGTGGGGTTGTGCTGGCCGGCAAGCTTACCCTTCTCGGGGCCGGGGCCACTTTCCCCTATCCCCTTTACTCCAAATGGTTCCACGTCTATTACCAGAAGACCGGGGTCAAGGTGAACTACCAGTCCATTGGTTCCGGAGGGGGAATCCGGCAGATTCTGGCCCGCACGGTGGACTTTGGGGCCACGGATGCCCCCATGAGTGAAGATGAGATGGCCAAGGCCCGGGGCAAGATTCTGCATCTGCCCATGGCTATTGGGGCGGTGGTGATCTCCTACAACGTGCCCGGAGTACCCTCGGGACTCAAGCTCACACCGCAGGTGCTGGCGGACATCTTCCTCGGAAAAATCAGGAAGTGGAACGATCCCCGGATTGTCGAACTCAATCCCGGAATCAAGTTTCCCAAATTGCCCATCGTGGTGGTCCACCGTTCGGATGGTTCCGGAACTACTTTCAATTTTACCTATTATCTGGCCCAGGTGAGCCCGGAGTGGCGCAAACGCGTGGGCTACGGCAAGGCCGTGCGCTGGCCCACTGGCATCGGTGGCAAGGGTAACGAGGGCGTGACCGGCTACCTCAAACAGTTCCCGGGGGCCATCGGTTACATCGAGCTGGCCTATGCCCACCAGAACAAACTCCCGGTGGCGGCCTTGCAGAACAAAGCCGGGAAATTTATTCGGCCTACACTTGAGAGCATCTCCGCTGCCGCCAGGACGAATATTCCCCCGGACACCCGGACCCTCATTGTCAATACCGATGCTCCTGACGGCTACCCGCTCTCGGCCATGACCTGGATCCTGGTCTATCAGGAGCAGGCTTACGGTGGGCGTTCCTTTGAGCGAGCTAGGGCCCTGGTGGATCTCCTCTGGTGGTGTGTGCACGAGGCCCAGAACTACAACGAAGCCCTCTTTTACGCTCGTATTCCGGAGAATGTGGTGCGGATCAATGAAAAACTTATCCGCTCCATTACATATCAGGGGAAACCCATCCTCCGATGAGGATGGTCCGGAGGAGGAGGGCTTGCCTCCTCCTCCGGGACTCTGGTAAAAGAGGGTGACATGCGAACCCGGGATCCCGATCAGGTTTTTCGTTTTGTCTGCTGGGGCCTGGCGGTGGGCCTGGTGGTGCTGGTGGTGGGCATAGGGCTTACCCTTCTGGCGGGCAGTCTTCCCAGCCTCAAGACCTTTGGTATCCGGTTCCTCTGGGGGCGCGTCTGGGATCCGGTGAACGAAGAATTCGGGGCCCTGCCCTTCGTCGTGGGCACCCTGGCGACCTCCATTCTGGCCCTGCTGATCACTATCCCGTTTGCCCTTTCTTCGGGCATTTTCCTGGCGGAGTACGCTCCGCCGAAAATAGCCGGCCCGCTCTCCTCTCTGGTGGAGTTGCTGGCGGGTATCCCTTCGGTGATCTACGGACTATGGGCCCTTTTTTACCTGGTGCCGCTGGTGCGCTGGTTCGAAATGAAGGTGGGGGCCCCGCCCTTTGGTCTCGGGCTGCCCACGGCCTCTCTGGTGCTGGCCATCATGATTCTTCCTTACGCGGCTTCCATTACCCGTGAGGTCCTTAAGATGGTTCCCCACGAACTGAAGGAAGCGGCTTACGGGCTGGGCGCCACCAAGTGGGAGGTTATCCGCCGGGTTTGCCTCCCCTACGGGCTTTCCGGAATCGTGGCCGGGTTCCTTTTGTCTCTGGGCCGGGCCCTGGGGGAAACCATGGCCGTGACCATGGTCATAGGGAACCGTTCCGAGATGCCGCAAAGCCCCTGGGATCTGGCCAATACCATGGCCAGTGTCATAGCCAACGAATTTACCGAGGCCTCCAAAGACCTTCACCTCTCGGCCCTGATCGAAATCGGATTTTTGCTCTTTCTCATTACCCTGATCGTGAACACTGTAGCTCGAATCATTATCGTTAGGCTTGAGGTAAGATGAAAGGACTCTTCTGGCGCAAACTGAAAGACCGACTGGCCTTTTTTATCATTCTGATCCTGGCTTTCCTGCCGGCGCTACCCCTCTTTCACATCCTTTATGGTATCCTGAAACAGGGGCTGACCAGTCTTTCCTGGGAGTTTTTCGTGCATC
>WFPH01000217.1 GCA_015487645.1 Thermosulfurimonas sp.
AGGGCTGGGCGGGGACTTCGAGTACGCGGCCTATCTGGCCAAAAGGGCCCTCCTGCGTCCCCTGGGGCGTCCCCATCCCCGGAAGGAGGTGGCCCGCCTGGAGGCGGAAATCCTTCAGGAGATCAACCGGCTGGGAATCGGGCCCCTGGGCTTCGGGGGAAAGACCACGGCTCTGGCGGTCCACCTGGAGGTCCACCCCTCCCACATCGCCAGCCTTCCGGTGGCGGTGAACCTCCAGTGTCACGCCCACCGTATCCAGCGGATCGTGCTCTAGTCCGCCTTGCGGCGGAGAAAAGTGGGAATCTCCAGTTCTTCCTCCGTGGGCAGGGCCTCCAGGATCCGGCTACGCCGTCTTTCTCTGAGCGCCTCTTCCTTCTTGGGTTTCTCGAAGGGCAGGACCTTCTGTTCCTCTTTTTTCTTCCCCTCCTCCTGGCGGCCGATCCCGGTGGCGATCACCGTCACCCGTAGTTCGTCTCCGATCTCCTCGTCGAAGACCACGCCCCAGAAGATCCGAGCTTCTTCATGGGCCTCGCGGGCCACCTTGTCCGAGATGAGCTGTATCTCCTCCATGGTGAGGGTGTGAGGGTGGGCGGTAATGTTGAGGAGCACGCCCCGGGCCCCGGAAATGGAAATGTCCTCAAGAAGGGGACTCGAGATGGCACTCTGCGCCGCGGCCTCAGCCCGGTTGTCGCCGCTGGCGATCCCTGTGCCCATGAGAGCCAGTCCACCCATGTCCGTCATGACCGCCCGCACATCCGCAAAGTCGAGGTTGATATAGCCGGGAAAGAGGATGAGGTCCGAGATGCCTCGCACGGCATAGTAAAGGACATCGTCGGCCTTCTCAAACATTTCAAAGAGCTTGGCGTTTGGGGAAGCCAGAGCCAGCAGGCGGTCGTTGGGAATGGTGATGATGGTATCCACATATCTCCCAAGCTCCTCTAGCCCCTTTTGGGCTACCAGCATGCGCTGTTTTCCTTCGAAGCGGAAGGGCTTGGTCACCACAGCCACGGTGAGAGCACCCAGCTCTTTGCTGATACGAGCGAAGACCGGAGCCGCCCCGGTGCCGGTACCTCCTCCGAGACCGGCCGTGATGAAGACCATGTCGGCCCCGGAAAGGACTCGCCGGATATCCTCCTCGGCCTCGAGGGCCGCCTCCCGGCCGATCTCGGGGTTCCCCCCGGCCCCGAGTCCTTTGGTGAGATCCTTGCCGAGCTGGATCTTTTCCGGAGCGGGGTTGAGATCCAGTACCCGATAGTCCGTGTTGGCCGCGATAAACTCCACTCCCTTGAGCCCCTTGCGAATCATGTTGCGGATGGCATTACCCCCTCCGCCACCCACCCCGACGACCTTGATCCTGGCCTGATATTCGGATTCCACCAGTTCAAAAGTCATCCTTTACCCCCCTAAGCCCAAGATTTTCTTGAATTTGTCCAGCCAGCTCTCCGGAGGAGATTCCTCCGGAGAAATTTCTAGATACTTGGCGGCGTAAAGCAGCAACCCCACAGCCGTGGCCAACCGGGGATGATTCACCTCCTCCCCGAGCCCCGAAAGCTTAACCGGATAACCGATCCGCACCGGGAGCTCGAAGATCTGTTCCGCAAACTCCGGAAGCCCCTGGAGAAGGGCCGAACCCCCTGTGATCACCACCCCGGAGCTAAGGCGTTTCTTGAGGCCGGAGTGCTCCAGGTTGGTATTGAGGATCTCAAGGAGCTCCAGCACCCTGGCCTCCAGAATCTCCGCCAGCACCTTCTTGGACATCTTGCGCGGAGGCTTTTGCCCCAGGGAGGGCACCTCCAGGACCTCGTCTTCGTCCACCAGTTCCGGCAGACACACGCCGTGGGTCTCTTTGAGTTTCTCGGCCGCGGCTCGCGGGGTGCGCAGGCCTACCGTAATATCAGTGGTCAAAAGATCTCCTCCCACCGGAACCGAAGCCGTATAACGCAACGACCCTTCCACAAAGACGGCCACATCCGTGGTGCCTCCGCCGAAATCGATAAGGGCTACCCCCAGTTCTTTTTCCTCCTGGGTCAACACGGCTTCGGCCGAAGCCAGAGCCTGAAGAACCACGGCCACCACCTCCAGGCCCGCCTGAGAAACGCATTTGACCAGGTTCTGGACCGCTGAGGCCGAAGCTTCTACCAGCAGGGCTTTGGTCTCCAGTCTCACCCCGCTCATGCCCACAGGCTGAAGAATTCCGGTCTGATGGTCTACGCTATACTCCTGGGGGAGGACATGCAGGATGACCCGATCCTGGGGCAGACTCACAGCCCGGGCGGCCTCGAGCACCCGCTCCACATCCTCCGCTCTAACCTCCCCTTCCTTGAGGGCGATCACCCCCTGACTCACCCGGGATTCGATGTGGGAGCCGGCAATACCGGTAACCACCCGACGAACCTCTTCATAGGCCTGGGATTCGGCCTCCTTGCAGGCCTGGGCTATGCCGTGGCCCGCCTCCTCGATGTTTATGACCACGCCCTTGCGAAGCCCCTGAGCCGGGGCCAGCCCCACTCCCAGGACCGAAAGCTCCTCTCCCTTCTTTTCTCCTATGAGACAGCAGATCTTGCTCGTGCCCACATCCAGAGCCGCAAGCAACGTCCTTTCGCTCATCGGGCCTTCCCCTCCCGATAGGCCAAAAGGGCCCTTCCTTCAGGATAGTCCAGCCTTATAGCCGCGGCCTTCCGGTAAAGACCGTTGCGATAAAGGTAAGTCATGATCCTGTCCAGTTTGCGATAGTCCGCTTTGAGGGCGGCCAGGGGCTTGGGTTCGAATTGAATCCTCAGCCCCTCTTTGGTGTAAAGGAGGATGCGCTCCCGGCCGAGATAAACCTGAGAGAAGCTTTCATAACAGGGCAAATAAAGATCCTTGTCCCGCACCCAGGCCATAAGCCGGAGAAAATCGGCCTCCTTTTGCAGAAGCTCTTCGGCTTCCACGCTCACCACCGGATAGTCGAAAAGGGCCTCTTTGGGGGCCTCGGCAAAGGGCCGCCCGTCGGGATTCAAAAAATAAAGCTTTCCGGAGAGCACGACCACCGCCACCGGATCCTCCTCCTTCACCCGGATCACCACGGTGCGGGGAAGATCGCGCGAGACTTGAACCGAGGCCACCCAGGGATGACTCTCAAGCCTTTCTTTTATTTCCCGTAGATCCAGCCGGAAAAGGTTTTGCCCCCGTATTTTGGCCGGCAAGAGTTCCCGAAGTTCACTTTCCGGAATCCGCTGGAGACCCTCGATCTTCACCCGCTCAAGGGCAAAGAGATCCATCTGCCGCACCAGAAAAAGCCCGCCGTATAAACCCCCGGCTACCACCAAAATCGATATCACCAACCAAACCAGAAACCTTTTAAGCCCGGCCAACAACCTGCACCTCCGGTTCAAGAGTAAAGCCGAAAAACCTAAAAACTCGTTCGCGGGCCTCTTCCATAAGAGCCAGGATGTCGCGACTTCGGGCCCCTCCCAGATTGAGGATGAAATTGGCGTGTTTGGGACTTATGAGGGCCCGCCCTCGGCTCCGGCCCTTGAGACCGGCTCTTTCGAGCAGCCAGCCCGCCGCCGGGCCGCTTTCGGGATTCTTGAAGGCACATCCAAAAGAAGGCCGCCCCAGGGGTTGCCTGTCTCGTCGAGCCGCAAGAAAACCGAAAATCCGCTCCCTCACCTCTGCGGGAGAAGCAGGTGCAAGCCGCACGATCGCCTTGACCAGCACGCCCCCGGGCCCGCGGAACCTTCGATAAGCAAAAAGCCCTGGCTCTCCCGGCACCCTTACCAGCCCCTCCTCGTTCAGCACCCAGACCTCCTCCACCAGCTCGCCCATACTTTTTCCAAAAGCCCCGGCGTTCATGAAGATCGCCCCGCCCACCGTGGCCGGGATCCCGGCCAGGAACTCCACTCCACCCAAACCCCGCTTAAGACCGTAAGCTATAAGGGCCGCTACCGGGGTGCCGCAGAGGACCTCAAGTCGTCCCGGCGAAAGTTCCCTCACACCCGCAAGCCCTCTCAGGTTCACCACCACCCCCGAGAAACCCTCGTCCGCAAAAAGAACTTTGCTCCCCCCGGAGAGCCAGAAACAGGGGATAGCCTTCTCGGAAAGATAGTCCCAAAGGATCTCAAGCTCGGAGACCCTTTGCGGAAAGACCATAAGGGCGGCCGCCCCTCCTACGCGCACGGTGGTATACCGCCAGAGGGGTTCGCCCTCCTTAACCCGCAAGCCCTTCCTCTTCAGATCCTCAAGTACGCCCCTAAGCCTCATGCCACCTTCTCAAAAACCCCTACCGTGAGCAACTCCTCTCCCAGCCGGTAAACATCCCCGGCCCCCATGGTCACGAGAACATCTCCCGGCCTCAAGAAAAACTCCACCTGGGCCCTCACGGCCTCTAAATCCGCAGCAAAAAGAGTAGCCTTAGGTCCCCGGATCCGTTTCACCGCCTGATAGAAACTCTCCCCGCTGATCCCGGGAAGGGGTTTCTCGGAGGCCGGATAGATCTCGGTGAGGAAAAGAAGATCCGGCTCCTCAAGAACCCTCAGGAAATCGCGCCAGAGGGCCTTCGTGCGGGTGTAGCGGTGAGGCTGGAAGACGGCGAGCAACCTCTTTTCCGGAAAAAGGGCCCTCAGGGTCGACAGCGTGGCCGCGATCTCCCGGGGATGGTGAGCGTAGTCGTCGAAGACCGGCACACCGTCGATCTCCCCTTTGCGTTCCAGGCGTCTCCCCACCCCGGAAAAGGTTGAAAGCCCAGAAAAGATCTCCTCGGCCGAAAGGCCCAGGACCAGGCCCACGGCCACCGCGGCCAGCGCATTCTGGACATTGTGTCTTCCCGGAACGGCCAGACGGAATCGCCCCAGAATTCTTCCCCGCCAGCAGACCCCCACCTCGGGGTAAGGGCCCTCGGAAAGTAGATCTCCTCTAAGCTCGGCCTCTTCCTCGAAGCCGTATGTTATGAGCCTTCCGGACAACTTCGGAAGGATAGCCTTTACCCCCGGATCGTCCAGGCAGGCGACCAAAGCACCCTCCGGGTCCACCCGATGGGCGAACTTCACAAAGGCCCTCTTCACGGCCTCGAAGTCGGCGTAAAAATCGAGGTGCTCCCGATCGATATTGGTCACCACCGCGATGTATGGCCGGAGAATGAGAAAAGAACCATCGCTTTCGTCGGTCTCGGCCACCAGATATTCCCCGCGGCCGAGACGGGCGTTCACCCCGAAGTTGTTCACCCGGCCCCCGATGGCCACCGTGGGTTCCAGCCCAGCCTGAGAGAGAACCGCCGCGATCATGGAAGCCGTGGTGGTCTTGCCGTGGGAGCCCGCTACCGCGATGCTCTTGGGATGAAAAGCCATGATCTCAGCCAACATCTCCGCCCGCGGAAGCACCGCGAGCCCCCGCTCCCTCGCGGCCAGGATCTCGGGATGCTCCGGCGGCACGGCCGAGGAATAAACCACCACCTCGTTGCCCCTGAGATGGGCGGGGTCGTGTCCGTAGTAGACCTCTATGCCCTCGCGCTTCAGAGCCTCGGTAGTGGGCGTGCGGCGAAGATCGCAGCCCGAAACCCGGGCCCCCAGGGCCTTGAGTAGCCTGGCCAGGCCGCTCATACCCACACCACCGATACCGATCAGGTGAAAATTGCGATCTTTAAGCATGACCCATGGCCTCCATCTCCTGAATAATGGTCTCCGCGGCTTGCGGGCGGAAGATCTTCCGGGCTTTCTTTCCCATAGCTTTCAATTTCTCGGGCTCTGAAAGCAACCTCGAAATCCGTTCCACAAACTCTGGCGGAGAAAAGGTGCCCTCCTTGAGCATCACGCCCCCGCCGGCTGAAACCACGACCTGGGCGTTCTTTTCCTGATGCGCATGGGTAGCATAGGGGAAAGGAATATAGATCGCGGGTTTGCCCAGGGCACATAGCTCGGCCACGGTGGTTGCCCCGGCCCGGGAAACCACCAGGTCGGCCTGCGCATAGGCCCAGGCCATGTCCCGAATGAAGGCCCTGACCTCTACCCGAAGTCCTTTTTCACGGTAGGCTCGTCTCACCCACTCTTCGTCTCTTTCGCCGGTCTGATGAAGAAGGTAGAGATTCGGGAACCGGGAGAAGATATCTCCGGCGGTCTCGGTGAGCAGGCGATTAATGCTCCGGGCACCCTGACTGCCCCCCAGAACGAGAAGCCCCGGTCCGGCATGTTCCCGGGGGCGCCGGGCCAAGACTTCCTCCCTCACCGGGTTGCCGGAAAGAATCACCTTCCGCCCGGGGAAATAGCCCTCGGTGCCGGGAAAGCTTACAAAAACCCGGTGGACCAGCCGGCCACAGAGCCGGTTGGCCAGCCCGGGAATGGCGTTCTGTTCGTGGAGTCCCAGTCTTTTCCGCAAGATTCTCCCCGCCACGATGGCCGGGAAGGAGGCATAGCCCCCGGTCCCGAAAACGATGTCCGCCCCAAACTCCCGGATGAGCGAAAGGGCCTCCCTCACCCCCCGGGAAAGCTGCCAGAGGGCTCGTATCTTCTGCGGCAGGCTCCGCCCGAGCAACCCTTCCCCGCGAATGGTGGCCACC